>JBJOHQ010000165.1:0-12744 GCA_046047595.1 Planctomycetota bacterium
ATCGCACGATTCACAAACGACGGCGGCATTCCCACGCCGCTTCCACTGCGACTGACCTTCGCGGATGGAACGTTCGAAGAGACTGTCATTCCCGCCGAAATCTGGCGTTACGCCGGTGGTCGCGACACGTCGAAACTCTTCGTCACGGCGAAAGAAGTCGTGCGTGTGGAACTCGATCGACGACGCGAAACCGCCGACCGCGATCCGAGCGACAACGCCTATCCGCAAGAAATTGAGCGGGGCTCGTTCGCGATTGAGCCGCGCGATCGCGGTTCGAACCCGATGCGTGAAGCTCGCGAAAGCGAACTGCGCGAGAAGTCGTTGACGGGAGCGCGTGCTCTCGGTGCGCGTGTGGCAATTGCGGTGAAAGCAGGAAAGAGCGCGGGAAGCGTGACGGTCGATGCGGTTGAGCGCGACGGATGGAATCGTGCGTTTGTGGTGCTTGATGGCGCTGGAGAGTCGGACGGCGGCATCGCGCAAATCGTTTCTGCTGGCGCTGATGGTGTTGTTGGAACGGACGACGACATCACTTTCATCGTGACATCAGATGGGTCGGTGATGGAACGCGCGCGTCGGCAGCGGGGCTCGCGGTGAAGCAGCCATGCGGCGGACAACGAGGGGGCGATCGATGTCAAAGGTGATTGAGTTGATTGGCGCACGCATCGGACTCGGCGGTCGCTGCGTCGACACGCGCGATGGCCCCATTGCCATGCGAAGTGCTGGGCTGAGCGCACGGCTTGCGGCGGGACGTGTTGGTCGAGGGCATGTGCGTGACCTCGGTGACATCGTCGCGCGTGATGTCGTTCGTACTCCCGGTCGCGATCCTGGAGTGGCGCTCTTCGAAGAGGCACGACGTTACTCACTTGAATTACGCGATGCGGTGGAAGCGGTGCTCACGCGCGGTGCGCTTCCGTGCGTTCTCGGCGGCGATCACTCACTCGGCGCGGCAACGCAAGCAGCGGTGGGGCGCCATGCGCGTCGTGTGGGTGCGGATGTCCCAGGCATCATTTGGATTGATGCGCACACCGATGCGAACACGATGGAAACGACTCCGTCGGGGAACTTGCACGGCATGATGCTCGCCGCGGTGCATGGGCTTCGCGTGCCAGCTTTCAGCGATGTCGTAGCGGGCGGTCTGCGCGACCCGCGTCGCACGGTGTATGTCGGCGCGCGCGATATCGACGACGGCGAGCGCGAAATCGTCGAGCGTTGGGGCTGCCGGATTTTTACGCCCGAAGAGATCGCGCGCATCGGGCCTGAACGCGCGATCGACGAAGCGATGGCGATCGCCTGCGGCACAAGCGGACGTTGCAGTGTGAGTTTCGATCTCGACAGTCTCGATCCATCAATTGCGCCGGGCGTTGATTGCCACGTTCCGGGCGGGCTCGATTGGCGCACGGCGGAAGTGATTCTCGCGAAGATTGGTGCGTCCAACGCGGCAGTTGCGGTTGAAGTCGTCGAAGTGAATCCATCGGCAGATCCTTCGGGCAAGACTGCGCGGCTCGCCGTCGAAGCGGCTGCGCTTCTCTGTGGCATGTGAGCGAGGCGCGATGAGCGCGTTCGCGCGCCTACGCAAACTGCGCCGGCGCGGTGATGCACATCGCAGCACCCGTCACAGGATGCGCGAACGAAAGCATGCACGCGTGCAGACAAAGCCGCGTTCGCGCGGCGCGGGCAGCGCCTTCCGCGTAGAGATCATCGCCAAGAATCGGATGCCCAATCGCGAGCATGTGCACGCGCAACTGATGACTTCGACCAGTGCGCGGAAGAAGTCGAACCCGCGTCCACGCAAAGTCATCTGCATCACGCCCACGTTCCAGCACTTCGTAGGCGGTGAAACTCGGCTTCCCTTCTTCGAGGTGCACGATTTGCCGCGCACTTCCGAGCGCTTCCTTTCGAAGCGGAAGGTCGACCTCGCCGCGATCGCGTGCGACATGCCCGGCGACAAGCGCCTCGTACTCCTTCTCAACCTCGCGGGCCTCGAACGCCATCGACAACGTGCGGTGCGCCGTCGCGTCACGCGCAAGCACGATGACGCCCGACGTGTCGCGATCGAGCCGATGCACGATCCGGGCGCCGGGATAGTCAACTTGCAATCGGGCCACGAGACAATCAGCCTTTTCCGGCCCAATTCCTGGGACCGAAAGCAGTCCCGAAGCCTTGTCGCAGGCGACGATTGCCGAGTCGGCGAAGAGAATGGAGTAGCCAAGGTTCGTCACGGGAAGGGCTACACTAACCGCCCCATGACGATTCGTTCCAACGTTGTTTTCATGTCGGCCCTCGCCGCTTCCGCTGCGCTTGCCGCGTGTTCGCTCAAGACGCCCGCAACGAGCGAGCCGCAGCCATCGGCGACCGCCGCTTCAACTTCTGTCACGCCTGCGTCAACCGCGCCCGCATCAACCTCAACTGGCTCCGCGGAGCCAGGCGTCACGGGCGCGCGCCAACTCACGTTCCCCGATCGATTCATCAAAGCCGGCGAGGCGTACTTCTCGCCCGACATGAAGCGCATCGTCTTCCAAGCGATTGAGGTTCCCGAAGGTGACGAGAGCCCCGCGGACTTCTACGCGATGTTCGTGTGCGACGTCGTGCGTGACGCAAGCGGCGACATCACAGGCGTCACCAACATTCGTCGTGTTTCGCCGAAGGGAAGCGCGAACACGTGTGGTTGGTTCCATCCAACCGATCCGAATCGTTTGCTCTTCGCCTCGACCGTGGGCGCACCAACGGCGGAGAACACGCCGGGCTATCAACGCGGCACATCGCGATATCGCTGGGCATTTCCGCCAGAGACGCGCATCGTCGAGGTGGATCTCCGCCAAGCCGATGGCACGGCCGCATCGTTGAAGCCGCTCGAAGGTGACGGTAAGGCGTACGTCGCCGAGGGGAGTTGGTCGCCCGACGGCCGACATCTTCTCTTCTGCTCGTTGGAATCAGGCGATGGTGACCTCTACGTGCACGACCTCAAGACAGGAAAGCGCACCGCAATCGTGACAGCGCCGGGTTACGACGGTGGCCCGTTCTTCTCGCCCGACGCGAAGAAGATTTGCTACCGATCCGATCGCAATCGCGACAACTTGTTGCAGGTGTTTGTGGCGGATCTCGTCTACGGACCCGATGGCGCAATCACGGGCATGACGAACGAAACGCAGCTCACTTCGAATGAGCACGTCAATTGGTGTCCGTTCTTCCGCCCCGACGGCAAGACGCTTGTCTACGCGACGAGTGAGATCGGCCACCGAAACTACGAGATATTCGAAATCGTGCTGCCGACCCGCGCGGGCGAACAGCCCGTTCGTCGCCGCGTCACGGAATCAGACGGTGCGGATGTGTTGCCCGTGTTCTCGTCCGACGGAACTTGGCTCCTGTGGACGGGACAACGTCACGAGGGGAAGTCGAGCCAGCTTTATGTTGGCAAGTACCGCGATCAAGGTGCCGCTGCGCCTCGCACATCGAATTGAAGTCAACGCGAAATAGACGCGAAGCCGCATGGAAGTCACCGCACGTTCGAAGTCGTTTCGCGTTCGGCGTCAGCGCATCCCTCAGTCCTAGGAACGCCCATCACTCTCATGCTCTCGCCGATCTCTGAGCGCCGCTATCTGATCCCGTTTCGGTCGCAACTGCTGCCGTCGATTTTCACCGACACGCTCGTCATCGGCTCGGGTGTTGCGGGTTTGCGCGCGGCGCTCGCCGCGGCCGAGCACGGCGAAGTCATTCTCGTTGCGAAGGATGACCTTGAGAAGACGAACACAGCATGGGCGCAGGGCGGTATCGCCGCGGTGCTCTCAAGTGATGATCGCGCAGAGGATCATGTCGCTGACACATGCGTCGCTGGCGCCGGTCTTTGTGAGATTGAATCGGTGCGCGCGTTGGTGGCGGAGGGGCCGCGCGAAGTTGAACGGCTCGTTGAACTCGGCATGCGCTTCGATCGCGACGCAACGGGCGCACTCGATCTCACGCTCGAAGGTGGTCACGGCCGTCGACGCATTGTGCACACCGATGGTGACGCAACTGGGCGCGAACTCTCGCGCACACTCCTCGCTGGGTGTCGCGCCGACGCGCGCATTCGGCTCTTCGACGAGTGTTTCGCGCTCGATCTCGTGACCGGCGGCAATGCCGCAACGGGTGAAGATCGAGTCCTTGGCGCGATCACGCATCATCCGAAGTACGGTCTGCAACTCATCTGGGCGCGCGCGACGATTCTCGCCTCAGGAGGCATGGGGCAACTTTGGCGCGAGACGACGAATTCGCGCGTCGCGACTGGCGATGGAGTTGCGATGGCGTGGCGCGCGGGCGCAACGGTCGCGGATCTCGAGTTCGTTCAGTTTCACCCAACAGCGCTCTACGTCGCCGGTGCAGGGCGGCATCTCATCTCGGAGGCGGTGCGTGGCGAAGGAGCGGAACTGATCGATCGTGCGGGTCGTCGCTTCATGGTCGATCGGCATCCGCAAGCGGAACTCGCGCCGCGCGACATCGTCAGTCGCGGCATCGTCGAGCACCTCGCACAATCGCAAGATCCACACGTCTTCCTCGATGCGCGCAAACTCGGGTCGGCCGGTTTCGCGCGGCGATTTCCAGGTCTTTCGCAACTCCTCGCGGGGTACGGCATCGATCCTGGCATAAAGCCAATTCCCGTCATGCCGGCCGCGCACTATTCCATCGGTGGCGTCGCGGTCGATCTCAACGGTTGGACGGGAGTGCCAGGTCTCTACGCATGCGGCGAGGTTGCATGCAACGGCTTGCACGGCGCGAACCGGCTCGCGTCGAACTCGCTCCTCGAAGGTCTTGTCTTTGGTCGACGTGCGGGCGTTGCTGCAGCAACCACCGAAGCGCCGCCCCGCGCGAATCTGCGCGTCGTCAGCGACATTCGCCCAAGCGACAAGGGCGAACTCGATCTTGTCGACGTGCGCTCTAGCCTGCGAAGCGCGATGTGGCGGAACGTCGGCATCGTGCGCAGTGGCAATCGCCTCGCCGACGCGCTCGACATGATCGACTTCTGGTGTCGCTACTCGCTCGACAAGATCTTCGACGATCCCGACGGATGGGAAATTCAAAACATGCTGTCGTGCGCCGCGATCGTGACATGTGCGGCGCGCGCGCGCGAAGAGTCGCGCGGAACGCATACGCGTAGCGATTTCCCAGGGCTTGACCCTGCGGGCGCGGTGCGTCGCTTCTATCGAATTGGCGCGGATACTGCGGAAATCCGCCATGTTTCAACATTGGCGACCTCCGTGCATCAGGGAGTTTGAGGAAGACGCATGAAGTTGCCCGCAGCGCATCTTCGCTCGTTCGCGTCATGCGCTTCTCTCGTGACAAGCGCGTGCGTTGCGTGCGCTCTTCTCACCGCGTGTGGCCCGCGCATCGAGTATCGCGCGCGACCTGGCTTCGCGACCTCCGCCGAACTCCCCGATGAAGTCGTTCTCGATGATGGAACGATCATTCGCTATCTGCCCGTCAACGAGTTTCTCGCGATGAAACGCGCACGCGAGCGCGGCGAGGCGTGGGAGCCAGGAAGTTCGGGCTCAAACGCGAACGCGCAGAGCGCAGCCGATGCATCGGCCGATGGTGAAGCCGCGCGACCGTCGTTTCTCCCGTGGGAGGAAGACGCGGAAGGTCGCGTGCGCATGCAAGCGAAGTTGCCGGAACAAGTCGTCGCGAATGCGATGCGCGCGTTTCGCGAGGAACGTTACGGCGAATTGTGGGAACAGATGGTCTCGCGTTCGGTGCGTGAGCGCGCAACACGCGAAGCGGAGGGCGACGCCGATGTTGCACGGGCGCAATTCGCCGAGTGGTGTGGCCGCGGTCGCGAAGACGTGATGAAACTCCTCAATCGCATGAGTTTCGGCTTCTCGACGAATGCGGTCATCATGCGGAAGTCTGGACCTGCATTGATGCAACTCGAACTCACGCCACAGATCGCAGGTGACTTCCGTTACCGCATCGTCGAAATCGCGTACGAAGAAACGCCCGCAGGCCAACGCGTGACGCTCGCGGGTATCCGCTGAAGTTGAAGCGCGTTCCGTAAAAGAAACACCGCCGTCCAAGTCGGACGGCGGTGGGGTTGGTTTCTTCGATGGTCGCGTGGCTCACACCACGCGCGATCTGCTCGGCGAACTTAGCCCGCCGAGTTCATCCCTGCGCGCCCGCGAGAGGCGTGGGGGTCGGCTCCTTCGGCGTGTTTCCGCCGTCGTCGCCGCCACCACCGTCGCCCGCGCGCACAGCCTTGAAGGTCAAGTGATCTTGGCCTTCGACGCGGGTCACGCGGATCTCGTCGCCAGCCTTGAACTCGCCCATGAGAAGGTTCTCTGCGAGCGGATCTTCGATGTACTGACCGAGCGCGCGGCGCAAGGGACGCGCACCGAAGTCGGGGTTGTAGCCCTTATCGATGAGGAAGTCCTTGGCGGCTCCGTCGAGTTCCATCTTCATGCCCTTCTCGCCGAGGCGCTTGCGCACCTTGGAGAGTTCGTACTCGATGATGGTGACGAGGTCTTCCTTCACGAGCGGACGGAACACCACGACTTCGTCGAGACGGTTGATGAACTCTGGGCGGAAGAACTTCTCGATTTCGCCCATCAGCGCCTTGCGCATCTTTTCGTAGTCGACGACTTCCGTGCGCTTTCCGAAGCCGAAGCTCGCGCCGCCCTTGATGACGTCGGCACCGAGGTTCGAAGTCATGATCAGGATCACGTTCTTGAAGTCGACGTGACGGCCGAAGCTGTCGGTGAGTCGGCCTTCTTCCATGATCTGAAGGAGCATGTTGAAGACGTCGGGGTGCGCCTTCTCAACTTCGTCGAGGAGGACGACCGCGTACGGACGACGACGGATGCGCTCGGTGAGCTGGCCACCCTCTTCGTATCCGACGTATCCCGGAGGCGCGCCAACGAGACGCGACACGTTGTGCTTCTCCATGTACTCCGACATGTCGAGGTAGATGAGCGCGTCGGGGTCGCCGAACATGAATTCAGCGAGCGCCTTCGCGAGAAGCGTCTTACCAACGCCGGACGGGCCGACGAAGATGAAGCAGCCCATCGGACGCTTTGGATCCTTGAGGCCCGAGCGCGCCTTGCGAATCGCGCGAGAGACGGCCTTGACGGCGTCGTCTTGGCTGACGACGGTCTTGTGCAGTTCGCCTTCGAGTTGGAGCAAGCGCTCGCTCTCGGCCTTCTCGAGACGAGTGAGCGGCACACCAGTCATCTTCGAGACGACTTCCGCGATGATCTCTTCGTCGACGGTGCCGACGGTTTCGTTCATGCGCTCCTTCCACTCGCCTTGCAACTTCTCGCGCTCACGACGGTGCTTGTCCATCTGATCGCGGATTTGCGCAGCGCGCTCGTAGTCGGCGTTCTTGACCGCTTCGTCCTTCTCGATCGCGAGCCGCTCGATCTTCTCTTCGATTTCCGCGAGATTCGGCGGCTTCGCCATCGAGCGCAGACGAAGTCGTGCACCAGCTTCGTCGATCACGTCGATCGACTTGTCGGGCTGCACGCGGCCAGGGATGTATCGACCGGAGAACTCGACCGCCGCGCGCAGCGCAGCGTCGGTGATCTTGATGCGGTGGTGCGCTTCGTACTTCGGGCGGATGCCCTTCAAGATTTCGAAGGTCTGTTCCGCGTTCGGTGGTTCAACCGTGATCGACTGGAAGCGTCGCTCGAGCGCTGCATCCTTCTCGATGTACTTGCGGTACTCGTCGAAGGTCGTCGCGCCGATGCACTGAATCTCGCCACGGGCGAGCGCAGGCTTGAGCACGTTCGACGCATCGATCGCGCCTTCCGCGCCACCTGCGCCAACGAGCGTGTGCAACTCGTCGATGAAGAGAATGATGTTCTTCGCGCGGCGGACTTCGTTCATGACCGCTTTGATGCGCTCTTCGAACTGGCCGCGGTACTTGGTACCCGCGACCATCGCTGCGAGGTCGAGCACGACGAGGCGCTTGTCGAACAGGATGTCGGGGACTTCCTGATTGATGATGCGCTGTGCGAGACCTTCGACGATCGCCGTCTTGCCGACGCCCGCTTCGCCGAGGAGCACAGGGTTGTTCTTCGTGCGGCGGCAGAGGATCTGCACGACGCGCTCGATTTCATTCATGCGGCCGATGACTGGATCGAGCTCGCCGCTCTTGGCGAGTTCGGTCAGGTCGCGGCCGAAGCTGTCGAGGGCAGGGGTCTTGCTCTTCGCAGTGCCACGGCGCGCGCCCGATTCAGGGCCACCGGAGGCGGGTCCGCCCATCGATGGTGGTTCCTGCGGTTCCGACTGCGGAGGAGCTTCTTCGCTCTCAGCGCCAGCGCCGAGGAGATTGAGCACTTCCTCGCGGACTTCTTCGAGCTTGAGCCCGAGGTTCATCAAGACCTGCGCGGCAACGCCGTCATGCTCACGCAAGAGGCCGAGCAAGAGGTGCTCGGTGCCGACGTAATTGTGGTTGAGGTTGCGCGCCTCTTCGATCGCGTACTCGATCACTTTCTTCGCGCGCGGGGTTTGCGGCAACTTGCCCATCGTCACCATTTCTGGGCCGGTTTTGACAAGTTTCTCGACCTCGATGCGTACCTTGCGGAGATCGATGTCGAGATTCTTCAGCACATTCGCGCCGACACCCGAGCCTTCTTTCACGAGGCCGAGCAGGATGTGCTCCGTCCCGATGTACTCGTGGTTGAGGCGCTGGGCCTCTTGGTTGGCGAGGGCCATCACCTTGCGGGCTCGATCGGTCAGTCGTTCGAACATGGGGGACTCCTTGCTTGCCTCCGGAAAAGCCTCCGGAGCGGCTCGCTACTTCACTTCCGTCGGCCGAGTCGCCGCAATCGGCTTCTCGGACAATCGGATTGCCATCGTACTCATTCACCGCGTACCAAAGTTCGCGGGAATGGCGCGGGGCGGGCAAGACTCGTTCCACCGCCTCGAGCGTTCTACACGAGTCCTATTTCGGCATGTCGGCGCCCTGAGATAGCGGAAACGGGAGGTATTCTTGCGATCCAATATGGTTTCATCGCTGACGATGCGCGTCCTTGTGGGAGTTCTGCCTGCCGTTCTGGCCATTCATGCAGTTGCGTGGGCGGATATCCAGCGACGCGAACTCGCGACCGAGGTCTCGGTGCAGCTTGAACTTGCGAGCGGTCGCACCGAGCGTTCGGGCATCAAAGCTTGGTCGGGAGAAGGGATCGAAAGCCCAACGGGGTTGATCCGTTGGGAAGATCTTCGGGCAGCCTCTGCGGCCGTCGTGCTCAAGGCGTGTGCAACGCCTGCGGGGGACCAAAAAGACGCGCAGGCTGCGGCCGACGTCGTCGCGATCGCGGAATCGCTGCCCGATGGAACGCGAATCGCCCGCAGTTTGACCGAGTGGGCGCGTCGTCAAGGTGCGACGGATGCTCAACTTACGGCTGCGAAGGCCGAAGCCACACAACTTCGTACCGCGCGCGAAGAACGCGCGAAAAAGGCGGAAGACGCGCGGCTCGCTGCGATCAGTCCGGAAGCCCCGCGCTTCTCGAATCGGGCGTGGAAGGAACTGCCGCCCGACGAGTTTGAGCGCGCAACTGCGGAGAACCTCGAGGGTGCTCGCGCGGCGCTCGCGAAGGCGGGCACAAGCGCGACGCTGCACGAAACGACGCATGTGGCGCTCCTCTCGGAGGCGGGTGACCCCGCCTTCCGCAACGACGCAGGTGGGCTTGAGTTCTTCTACGCGCGCTGGAGCGACGAGTTGGCGCGCGCTGGTGCGCCGGTGCGATTGCAGGGCAAAGTGCCGGTCGCGCTGGTTGCCGACCGCGATCGATGGCGACTCTTGGCAGCATCCGTCGCGGCGACCGATCCAGCACGATACCCCGACGTGCTTGTCGTGTACCCCGCGGCCGCGAACGGAGATCCGCGGCCGCTTGTGCTTGTCGCGCCAAATAGTGATCGCGCGCTGCAGCTCTATCACGCGTCGGTTGGGCTTGCGCGCGCGATGCTGCATTCGGCCGGTGCGCCGGAGCGTGGGCCAGCGTGGCTCAATGAAGGGCTTCCGCGTGTCATGGCAGAGATCCAAACGCCGAACGCCGCGATGGACGAGGCGCTTCGTCGCGATGGTCTCGTCGCGTTGCGTGCAGGAACGACGTTCGCGCCCGTTCTCAACAGCACCTATTCCGACGCGATGTGGACGAAGGACTTTGGCCTCGCGCAGTCGATGTCGTACATGTTCGTGCGTTGGCTCTACGAACAGGGCGGAATGAAACTCATGCGCTTCGCGAAAGTCACGGCGCCCGCGGATCCGTGGCAAGAGCGCTTCAAGCGGGTCTATGGATTGAGTATTTCGTCAGCCGCCGCCGCTGCGTCGAAGTGGTTCTATACGAATGACTGATGAGGGCGACCCGCGCACGTGACGGCGCGCATGAGGGCGCGCATGAGGGCGCGCATGACGACGCACATGACGACGGACATGACGGCGCACGCCGCAAAAGCGCCTGAAACACGGGGTTTACTGCACGGGGTTTACTACACGGGGTTTACTACACGGGGTTTACTGCACGCGGCCGTCGGCGATTCGCACTTGTCGCTGCGCGCGCGCGGCGATTGCAGCGTCGTGCGTCACCATCACCATCGTGAGGCCCGAAGCGTGACGCTCAGCGAGAAGATCGAGAATCCCCGCGCCAGTCTTCGCATCGAGATTGCCCGTGGGTTCGTCGGCGAGCAGCATGCGCGGCCCATTCACAAGCGCGCGCGCGATCGCCACGCGTTGACGCTCGCCACCTGAGAGTTCGGCAGGGCGGTGGAGCAGTCGATGTCCGAGGCCGCAGGTCTTGAGGAGTTCGGAGGTGCGATCACGAAGCGCACTTTTCTCGGCAAACCAGCGCCAACGCGAGAGTCCAACAAGCGCGGGCAACATTGCATTTTCGAGGACGTTGAGTTCCGGCAACAAGTGATAGAACTGGAAGACGAAGCCGACGTCGCGATTGCGATAGCGATTTTCACGCGCCGCGCCGAGTGCACGAATGTCTTCGCCTCCGAAACGAATCGCGCCCGAGTCGGCATCGGCGCGATCGAGTCCACCGAGGAGATGAAGCAGCGTGCTCTTGCCGCTACCCGAACTACCAACGATCGAAACCCACTCACCTTCGTGGACATCGATTGATGCATCGCGCAGAACGGGTACCGAGATTTTCCCAAGGCGATACGTTTTCCGCACGTTTTGCGCGGAGATCAGTGGAAGGGGCGTTTGCGGAGGTGCGTGCATTACTCGTACCTCAAGCTTTGAACGGGGTCGGTGTCGGCGGCACGTCCTGCAGGGATCGCTGCACCAATCACGCTGAAGATGGTTCCGCCAAGTGCCGTCGTCCACGCGGTATTGAAGTCAATCGTGCTCGGGATTCGGCTGAAGTAGTAGACGCTCGGATCCCAAATGACGTGGCCTTCGTGATGCCACAGCACAATGGCGATGGCGATGAGTGCGAGCGTGCCGAATCCCCACAGCACAGTTTGAAGTGCCGACGCGCGCATGATGCCGCGCACGATCATCACGAGACCGACCGCAACAATCACCCAGGCACCAATCCGGAGCCACATCGGTGCGGGCGTTCCGAGGAGATCATGGATGTCGTTGATGCGCGCGACGATCGCCCACGCGAGGAAGACCCCGACGATCGAGCCGACCACGCCGATGAGGAGCCCGTAGCGGAGGAAGATCCAGAGGACGCCCGTCCGTGACGCGCCAACGGCGCGCAGAATCCCGATGTCGCGCGTCTTCTCTTGCACGATTGACCAGAAGATCGCGAGGACAAGCGCCGCGCACACAACGTAGACGATCGAGAAGAGCGTGCGCATGAGTTCGCGCTCCTTCTGGACGGGCCCGATCAAATCGGAAAGTCGCTCCTCCCACGTCGCGACGATCACGCGCGCGGGAGGTTTCACCAAGTTGGCGCGATTCTCCATCGCTTTCGTGTAGAAACTGCCGTACGCGCGCTCAACCGCTTCGCGCAAGGTGCGGGGATCAACGCCGGGCTTTGCCTTGACGACGATCGTCGTCGCGCGCGCAGGTGTGGTGCCGATGACTTTCGGCCGGCCGTTGTCGTCGAACTCTGTTTTCGACGTGAGTTCCGCTTCATCGAGCATGAGCATGCGCTGCACATCCGCGAGCGGCGCGAGGACGCGCTGCGCATCGATCTGATAGACGCCCGATTGAAACTCATTCACGATCGAGAACGACGACTTCTTCTCGCCAACGATCTTGCCCGACTCGGACACCGGCACAAGTGTGAGCAGCACGTTGCCGACATTCGGCATGAAGTAGCCGGGATCTTGCTGTCCGCTTTGATTCTCCGTGCGATACGAACCATCCTTCGTGCGGCGATTGAACGGCGAAATCTCGATACCGAGCACGATGCCTGGATTTCCAAACGAGTCGCGCAGCGACATGCCGTCGTTCTCGCGTTGATACTCGCTTTCAAGTCGAGGGTCATCGGGGCCGAGTGATTTCGCTTCTTCCGCGGTCGGTGTACGCCAGTAGAGTTTCGATCGGTAATCAGTCACGCGATCGAAACTCACGGGATCGATGCCCCAAACCTGCACGGTTTCGATGCGCTTTCCGCCGTCGCCTGTGCCGTATGGCATTTGAAGCAGGCCGTAACTTTCGACGAGCGCGCTCGCCGCTTCCGCTTCGGGAAGCGCTTCGATTTCACGAATGAAATCTTGGTAGTACGGAATGCCGACGATGTCGCGCGTGACGACGACGTCGCCGATGAGCGTCTTTCCGGAGCTGCGCACCATGTCGAGGAAACCCGACATGACGCT
>JBJOHQ010000166.1:0-2556 GCA_046047595.1 Planctomycetota bacterium
GATTGAATTCGCTCGGGCGAACGGCGGTACGCGTGCCATTCGTGTCCTCGGTTCTCGTCGCACTTTCGCCCTCAAGTTCGCCAAGCAGTGCGAGTCGGGCTCGATTCAATCGACTCATCACTGTGCCAATCGGCACACCAAGGTGCTCGGCGATGGCTTCGTAGGACAAACCTTCATTGACGCGCAACATGATCATCGCGCGCTTGTCAGGATCGAGGCGCTCGAGCGCGGCGGAAATGCGCGAAACATCTTCGCGCCGCTCAACGTCGGCTTCGGGTGCGGTCGCGCGCACGTCATGTGCGGAGCCTGATTCGTCGATCAGCGTCCACGTCCGCTTCTTGCGGCGGATCAAACTGATCGAAAGATTGGTGACCGTGGATCGCATCCAACTCGAGATGGCTGGCTCGCCACCGATGGGCGGTGTCTTCCAGAGGCGCACGAATGCCTCTTGCACGATGTCTTCGGCGCGCTGCCGATCGCGGCAAATGCCGAAACTCAGACGAACGAGACCCGGAGTGAGCCGCGTGACCCAATGCGCGAATGCCCGCTCGGTGATCGGCTTTCCGATGGTGCCTGCGATCGGCATCACCGCGGAGACCGCGAGGGGAGCGTTCGAAGATGGCTTGGACGGGAGATCCTGCACGGGTGCCTCGTTGGATCGGGAGCGCGGTTCAGCCGCCGGGAGCGGCTTGGCAATGACGGAGTGCACACGCAAGTCATTCCGAGCCAAAGTGCGCCATCCGAAAGAATCTCAGTCGAACCACGGCCGAACCCCAGCCTAAACACGGGCTCACGTGGTCGCCGAGGTCGTGCGCCCGCCGCGAGCGAGCGTTGTCCAGACAGGTCATGCTTGGCGCGCGACAGACAGGCTTTAGCCCGGCGTGTACCCATAAGCCTTTGCAATTTCGGCGGTTGGAAGCGAACGGAGGTCGAGTTTGGGATCGACGTCGACCGTCTGAGGTGTCTCGATGGTTCCCGGAAACGGCTGCCCAGCGTCCCCAAGAAGGGAGAGCGCGGCTGGAAGTTCGGGACTCCACCAGAGATTGCCGCCGAGTACGAAACCCTTCGCATTGGCTCCTTCGGCGACCACGCCAATCCGCCGCAGGGCACCGGGAACCCATGTGATCAGGCATTCGCTCATGCGAAGCGCCGCGGATGGCCGGCCGGCGGGCGGTAGCGCGATGCGGTAAATCTCTTCGTGTGCGTCGCTGAGTGTGATGTTGCGTACCGACGTGTCGGCAACGCTCCCGACATCAAGCAACCTCCGCACGCCGGTGATTCGGATGTTGTTGATCGTGAGGAATCGCACAAGCGGCTCGCGCGAGGTTTGCGGTGTCGCCGCGGTTCCATCCTTCGCGAGATCGTTCGCTGTGTTGTTCTTGGGCGCGCCTTGCGTTGGAGTTGACGCATCCGTGCCAGACGTCGGGCTTGCGTCCGCGTTGGTTCGGGTTGTGCTCGTGGGAGTGCTCGTGGGAGTGCTCGTGGAATTGCTCGTGGGATTGCTCGTGGAATTGCTCGTGGAATTGCTCGTGGAATTGCTCGCGGGCGCGCTCACGGAAGTGCCTTCCAATGTTCCAAACTCGAACGCCGTGGCGAACGGTCCTGCGATCTGCATGCGCTCGATCAGCGTGCTCCACACGCGACCCTCAAGCCGCACAGCGACGTTCGGTGAGAGATCCGTGCGGGCGACAACTTGGATATCCGCCATCGTGACAGCATCGCAATCAGCGATGGTGATGGCGGTGTTCTTTGGATTCTCGATGCGGCACCGCCGAATGGCGAGTTCCTTCACTCCGCGCGCAACGATGCCCGATTCTTCCGCAAGTCCTTTCGGCCCGACGATGAGCGTATCTTCGATCGTGATGTCCATCGACGCGCCAGGCTTCGTCGACTCGATGAGAATTCCCGCGCGCCGTGGTGAGCGCGACAAGATGCGCTCGATGCGAATGTGGCGGCAATCGACGAGTTTGATCGACTCGCGGTCGGCAGCGATCTCTGCGAGTTGGTTTGGTCCAAGGGAGCGAATGACAATCGGGGCAAATGGCGCACCAGAAACGCCAGTCAAAACCGCGGGTTGATGCACGCCTTGGGCAAGTACCACTTCGTCGCCAGGCTTGAGTTTCGGCGCAAGCGTTTCCCATGAACTCCCGGGTGGGACGTTGTAACGATCGGCGCGCGCCGTTTGCGCGAACAAAGCCGTCAGCGCGAGACTGGTGGTGACAACGAAGAGCCGAAGGCGAGACATCGTTTCATTGTCGCGCGACTACAGCGCGCGGTCGAGCGGACTCGCGCAAAAGCAGCGCAAGATGCTCGAATTCTCGTCGAGCCGAACTTCGCCAGACTCAACGTGCGCCGGTCGCAAAATGGTTGTTCCGGCTGGAGCGTTGATGACGCCCGATGAAGTACGCCAACGCGCGTGGCCGGCGAGCGTCAACCACACTTCGGGAACGCCTGTCGCTTCCATCGGAATCTCGCTTGGCGAGAGTGCGTCGATCCATTCGACCGTAAAGAAGTCGCAAGAAGAAAGGCGGCGGGTGGCAAGACCGCCTGCGACCA
>JBJOHQ010000167.1:0-17666 GCA_046047595.1 Planctomycetota bacterium
TTCGTCGTTACGCTGAACAAAGTCTGCGACGCGGAACTCGATCGAAGTTCGAAGCATGCCCAAAGACGACCGCGATCCCTCCATCGATCGGGCTCAAGACGAGTCTCGCGGCGGTGGCGCGTCTGAAAGTTTCGCCGGTGGCGCGTCGCGCCGGGCGACCGGTCGCGCTGTCTCGGGGGGTGAAGATTCCCGCGAAGGCATGCCAGCGGAAGACAACTCCGGTGAACTCGAGCGGCTGCTGAGACTCGCTGCCGGTGGCGACTCGTCGGCATGGCGCGCGATCGTTGCGCTGTATGCGCCGCGTGTCTTCGGCATCGTGCGGGCTCAGTGCCGTGACGACGAACTCTCCGAAGAGATCGTGCAGTCGACGTTTTGCACGCTCGCCGCGAAAATCGCGTCCTACGTCGAATCGGGTCGTTTCGAGTCGTGGCTCTTTCGCATTGCGATGAATCGATTGCGCGACGAGATGCGCCGACGATCGCGGCAAGCGCGGAGTTCGACGGACGAGGCGTTTGTCGGAATGCCCGATACGCGTGAGCGTGGGGGGCGAGGTCTCGCGCCTGAGGTGCGGACGAAACTCGAGCTCGCGTTGGCGCGACTTTCGGAGTCGGACCGAGAGATCATCGACCTCCGTCACACCGGCGGGCTGAGTTTCAAGGCGTTATCAGACTATTACGACGAGCCGGTCGGAACTCTTCTTGCGCGCCATCACCGCGCGCTCAAGAAGTTGAAAGCGATTCTGGAGGATCTTGGGGTCGATGGCACCGACGTTGGCGGCGGGAGTGCGACGCCGACGCCCACGCCGACATCGCGTCGCGGGGAGGGGGCCACATGAGTGCTTTCGCCGGACGGCCTGCGGTCGGCATGCGCGGGTTGGGGGAGTCGAAGGGTTTCTGCGGGCAATTGTCGAGAGAAGGCGTTGGTTGGAGGCAATCTTTGGGCGGATCGCCCGTTGAACGAGTGGGTTGGACCTCGCTTCGGCGAGTTGAAAGTGACGACAGCCATGGCTGACCGACAAGACAACCTCGAAACGAACGGCGACGGGCATGAAGAGCCCGTGCGCGGGGCGTCCCACGACCATGCTGCGGCTCACGCCGCGGACGGCCTCCCCCGCCAAGCGGGCGATGATTTCGACGTGCTGATGCGCGAACTCGACCGCGTCGGACGTTCCCATCGTGCGCGGCTCTCGCAAGAGGCCGAGGAGCGGATCTTTGCGGCGAGTGACCTGCAGTTGCCGCTTGCGGCTGACGCGGTTTCGCCAGTTGTTGGTCGCATCGGTGGCCATATTGGGGGGCTCGTCTCTGGAAAGACTGTCTCTGGAAAGACCGTCTCTGGAAAGACCGTCTCTGGAAAGACCGTTTCGGGAAGCGCCGCGGCGTCTCGGGCACGGTCGATTCCGCGAACCATGCCATGGCTTCGCGTTGCGGCAGCGATCGCGGTCGTTGGTGGCGTTGCCGCGCTTGCGGTTGTCTTCGCGCGATCGACTGTGACCGATCAACCGATGGCTCCGGGCGAAGTGCTCGTGGATGGGCGCTCTGCCGACCCATCAACGAGTTCGAACGCCAACGCGTCGGCCAGTAGTTCAGCCAGCGGTTCAGCCAGCGGTTCTTCCCCGAGCGGTTCGCCCACAACTCGTGCGGATGATGTGCTCGCGCGCGTTCCGACGTCGGAACACTTCGAACGAGCACTTGTTGATCTTCATCCGTCGCGTTCGTCGGCGATGCCAGAACGAGCGATCGTTGTTGCACTGTCGGAACCTCGGCGCCTCGCCTACCAGAGCGCCGCGTTGGAATCGTTGGATACAAAAGCCGCTCGCGCGATGCGAAACACTGGGTCTGGTGAAGACGTGTCGCTTGCGTTTGCTACGTTGAGTCTTTCGGCAGGCGACGACGGCGATCTCGATCTTGATTTCGACGCGCTTTCGGGCGAATTTGCGGCCATCGTTTCGCAGAGCGCCGCGCTTCGTTGATCAACGAGCCAGCGCGTCACGTTCTGGTCTCGGTTGAATCGCGTGTCAGGTTTCGTCGCGAAACAGGCTGTTCCGACGATTGATGGAGGTGCGTCATGCGTGAACACAACTCAATGCGCGACCATGCGCGATCTCAAATGACGCCGCAGCTGAGCCGATTCCTCGGCGTGGCGATAGCTTCAAAGGTCATCGGGCCGATTGGTTTGGCTACGGCGTTGATTGGAACGAGCGCGATTGCATCCGTTTCGTCCGCACAGGTCGTGAAATCAGATCAGCCGAGTGAAGTTTCGTCGCGCGAACAAGCAGCGACACGTGACGATCGTGCAAGCGACGGACGCGATGGTGAGCCGCCCGACGCGCCTGCTGACGCATCACGTCGCGATCGAGCGTCGCGAGGTGGGCGAGCCGGAACCGCGCTCCCTCCCGATTGGCCGCGCGCTGGCGGATTCGGCGGCCGCGATCGACCATTTCTTGATGGTCTCGTCGCTGACGAGTTTCTCACCGATCTTGCGCGTCGTGAGTTGACCGACGAAGAACTCGCACGCGCGATTCGCATCGCGTCACGCGTCTCGGAAGAGTGGGGGAAGACCTTGGCGACGCGCGCCGAGCAAGATCCCATCCAATTGAAGGCCGCGGTGCGCTCCACTGGGCGACGCATTCTTGCGCTCATGTCGTTGGAAGAACGTGCGCCGAATCTCTTCGAGGCAAAGATTGCAGAGCTCCGCGCACAAGGCGAAACCGCGCGCGCTGGTGATGCGTTGCGTCGCGCTGAGGAGCGCATGCGTGAGGCAGGTTCGGAAGCGTCAAAGCCCGCTGACGCCGCGGAATTGGCTGAACTTCGTGCAGTGCTCGACGCGAGTGTTGCGAAGCAAGTGGAAGCAACGCTTGTGGTGCGGCGCGAAGAGATTCGCGCGGTGGAAGCGCGTCTTGCGCGCGCAAGGGAAGAAGTCGAACGCGACGCGGCGGACCCTTCGAAACTCATCGAGGAGATTCGCGCGCGTGCTCTCGCACCACGCGAGCCACGCGCGGGCGGTGAAGGCGGTGCTCGTGATGCACGCGGTGAACCACGCGGCGAACCACGCGGCGAACCACGCGGCGAGTAATCGCACGGTCAGCCCCCGCGGCACGAACGCCCGCGTTGAGAGACACCTGACGCAGGCATCGCGGTAGGATTCGCGCCGTGAGCGCGACCACTTCATCTTCGACGGTTCCCGCGAGTCGAGCGGTCTCGCGCACGCGACTCGGTCGCGCCGGCCGAATTGGCGCGTTCGTGCTTGGTTTCATTCTTGTGGCGTGTGTCGCAACGTTGCCGTGGAGTGCGGGCGCGGTTGCAACGGGCGCGACGGAAATGCCGCGTTACGAAGCGTCGAATCTCGCGTTGAATCTCTTGCCGCCCGTGTGGGGCACGCTCGACGAGGGTGAGGTCGCGCGCATCGAGGAGGCTCGCGCGGCGGGGCAATACGTTCCGGGGCGCGTACTTGGAACCGACAAACTTGGCCGCGATGTACTCGCACGGCTTCTCGTTGGTGGCGCGATCAGTTTGCTCGTTGGACTGTCCGCAGCAGCGATCGCGGTACTCGTTGGCACGGTGTACGGCTCGATCGCGGGTGCGGCGGGAGGTCGCGTCGATGCGGTCCTGATGCGCATCGTCGACATTCTCTTTGGCCTCCCGTCGATTCTGTTGGTCGTTCTTCTTGCAGTTGCGGTGGATGGGCTCCTTGAGCAGCAAGGCGCCGACCTCGCACCCGCGGCGCGTCAGACGATCAACATCGCCACGCTCTTGATTGCGATCGGCGGTTTGAGTTGGCTCACGATGGCGCGGGTGATTCGCGGGCAGGTGATGGCGCTTCGTGCGAAGCCGTTCATGGAATCGTGTCGAGCGATTGGCGTGAGCCCCGCGCGGCAATTCCTGCGGCATCTCTTGCCGAATCTGATCGGGCCGATCGCGGTCTACGCGGCGCTCGCGGTGCCGGCGGCGATTCTCTCCGAGAGTTTTCTCTCGTTTCTTGGAATCGGCGTGCGCGAGCCCGTCCCGAGTTGGGGCAACATGGCCGCGGACGGTCTTGGGGAACTGAACACCGTCGAGAGTCGCTGGTGGCTGCTTGCGGCGCCCTGCCTTGCGATTGCGATGACGCTCGTCTCGTTGAATTTCCTCGGCGATGAGTTGCGTGAGCGGTTCGACCCGATGCGTGGGCGTCGCGTGGCGTGAGGTCGCGTAGCGTGAGCTCGCGGGGCCTGAGCTTGCGAGGCGTCCTTCGCATGACTCGCGTTTGCATGATTTGAGGTCGCGTGGCGGGCGGGATGTGGGGACGCCATGCTGCGCTGTGGCACTGCGCGCAAACAATTTCGACTTTTTATTTCGACACTTCGAAGTCTTGGAAAAAGTTCCGAAAGAGGGAGGATCGCGCATTCTCGCGGTAGGATGGCCGCCCCTCGCACGGGGAAGGTCACCCTATGAACAACCGTTTTGGCATCAAAGACTTCGTCACGATCGTCCTGCTCGTGGTTGTGTTGCTCGCGGTCCTTCTTTCGATGGTCCAGAAGACCCGAATGGAGCTCGCACTCGACGGCACACGCGCGAAACTGAGCGAGATCGAGCAACAAACGATGCAACTCCAGCGCATCGTCGAGAAGGGCTTCTCTGAGCGCCCAACGGTGGTCGTTGCTCCGGGCGGCGAATCGGCAGTTGGGGCGGCGGGGGCCGCAAACAACGATGCGTGGGCTCGACCAGGCGTCAAGATCGAGCGTTGGGCAGCGCCCGTTCCTGCCACGGATCCAACGAAGGTTCCTGGCTTTGCGATCGGTGGCGAGTTCGTCGAATTGTTCGAAGCACAGCCCGCGAAGCTTGTGCCGTACATCTCGGGCGACGTCTATTACACGCGCGTTTTTGAACGCGTCTGCGAGTCGCTCGCCACGTTTGACCCGAAGACTCTGAAGTTGCGAGGCCAGCTCGCAGATGCGTGGCAGATCGATCCCGATGGACTCTGGATTCGCGCCCACATCAATCCGCGCGCTCGATTCAGCGATGGTTCGCCCGTCACGTCGGAAGATGTTCGTTGGACGTACATGGACTACATCCTGAATCCGCTGATCGAGGCTGAGCGCACCCGGAGCACAATGGACAACTTGTCGGACGTGAAGGTGATCGACGACCAGACTGTCGAATTCACCTTTAAGGAGCCGCTCTTCACAAACACGCTTATCGCGCTTAACACCGCGATTCTGCCGAAGGCCTATTACGCGCGCTTTGAAGATAAGCAGATCAATCAAGCGACGGGCCTCATGATGGGCTCGGGGCCGTTCCGCTTCGAGCGTCTGCCGGCTGGATCCGATGATCTCGACGTGCAATGGACGCCTGGTCAAGACGTCGTGCTCGTCCGCAACGAGGGTTACTGGGCGGAGAAGCCGTCGCTCGCGGGCATGCGATTCAAGTCGATCAAGGACGACCTTGGTCGGTTGGTCGCCTACCGCAACGGCGAAGGTTCGATGATGCTGCCGACTGCGCCTCAATACAACGTGGTGCTGAAGGAAGAGAAGGACTTTGAAGAGACGAACTATGCGCTGAAGTGGGTGAACATGCGCTGCGGCTACTCGTTCATCGCGTGGCAATGTGGCCCGCGCGCGGGCAAGGAGCTCACGCCGTTCGCGGACAAGCGCGTTCGCCGCGCGATGACCCATCTCCTCGATCGTGAGCGCATGATTCGCGACATCTGGGACGGCATCGGCATTGTGTCGAAGGGGCCGATGAACCCCGAAAGTCCCGCGAGTGATCCAGCGGTCAAGCCGCTTGCCTTTGACGTTGAGAAGGGCAAGGCGCTGCTTGCAGAGGCTGGCTGGATTGATCGCAACGGCGATGGCATTCTCGAGAACGAGAAGGGCGACAAGTTTGAGTTTGAATACACCTACGCGACCGGCGGTGAGATCTCCGAACGCCTCGCGCGGTTCGTGAAGGACAGTTACGCGCAAGCGGGAATCGTGATGACGACTCGGCCTGTCGACTGGAGTCGCTATCAGGAACTCTTGAAGCTGCGCGATTTTGATGCGATCACGCTCGGGTGGGGCAACAACGCTCCCGAAAGCGATCCGCGCCAGATTTGGCACTCGGAGTCGATCAAGGAGGGCGGCGACAACTTCATCCAGTGGCGCAACGACGATGCGGATGCATTGATCGAGAAGGGGCGACGCACGATGGATGAGGCGACCCGCATGCTCGTGTGGCGTGAGTTTGAAGCAGTCGTCGCGGACGACCAGCCCTACACCTTTGTTCGCGTTGCACCGTGGTTGCGCTTCGTGAAGCGTGAGTTTGGAAACGTCAACACCTATCGCACGGGCCTCGAACCGCAGGAGTTCTTCAAGACAACCTCGGCAGCAGCCAGCCCTGAACCAACAAGCCGGTGAAGAAGAATTGTGATCTGTTGGATGACTCGATGTTTCGGCGCTGAGCTTCGGAGCTGAGCCTCGACGCTGAGCCTCGACACTGAGCCTCGACACTGACCCGCGATACGGAAACGCATGATCAACTACCTGATCAGACGCCTCTGCCTGATGGTCCCGACGATCCTCGGGATCACATTTATGGTGTTCATGCTTCTGGCATTGGCACCGGGCGGAATCGGCGCAGGCCTTTCGGTCGCTGGCGGTCAGATGAGCGATACGAGTAAGGCTGCGCAGATGCAGGCGTATCTCGAAGATCGCTACGGGTTGAACGACCCCGTCGTCGTGCAGTACGCGCGCTGGCTCGGGCGGATCTCGCCCGTCAAGTTTGGTGAGCGTGATCTCCGCATGCCAACGGGCGACCGCGTGTCGGCCCCTCGTGAGATCTCGTTGCCGCCGATGGCGTGGGCGTTCCCGATTCCTGCGAAGCCGGAAGTCGTGTTCACGCCGACGATCGGAGAGGGGCAAGTCGACGAGTTCAAGAAGTTGCAACGCGAGGCCGAGGGTGCGCGCCGCGCACACATCGGAGCGGTGCGCTTCTTCAAGGACACGCTCGCCGATTATGTTCGCGAAGAAGGCGCGCCGTGGACATCGAAGTTGGAGCCGAAGGGTGGCGCGGAACCGGACAAGTTCCGCGATCTCGCGATCAGCGATTCAAATCCGAAGGCTGCCGCACTCAAGGCCGCGGCAGCAGACATGCATTTGAAGTGGGCGAAGGCTGAGGAGAACCGCCAGCGCGCGTACATCGCATTCCAAGCGAAGCCATATCCCGAGAGCGGCTTCGGCTTGATTCCGGGCGTCGTGACGTTGGATACGCCTGACCTCGGTGTGGCTTTCTCGAAGAACCGCCCAGTGTGGGATCTGATCGCTGCTGCGCTTCCGGTGACGCTCCTCATCAATGCGATTGCGTTTCCGATTTCGTACCTCATCGCGATTCCGACGGGCATCCTTGCGTCGGTTCGTCGTGGTGGCTGGTTCGACGTCGGCTCGGGCCTCGCGTTCCTTTCGCTCTATTCGATTCCGACGGTGCTCGCGGGCGTCTTCGCGATCGGCTTCCTCGCAAACAAGCAGTATCTCGGCCTCTTCCCCGTCAGTGGGTTGCACGCCAGCGGTGCGGAGAACTACACGTTCTTGCCGTACTTCGATGCCGCAGGCACATGGCACGAAGGATGGCTGCTCGACACGCTGTGGCACATCGTGTTGCCGATTCTGTGCCTGGTCTACACGTCGTTTGCGGTGCTCTCAAAGCAGACGCGCGCTGCGATGCTTGAGAACTTCAACGCTGATTACGTGCGAACGGCCAAAGCGAAGGGCGTTTCGCGCAAGGACGTGGTCATGCAACACGTCTTCCGCAACAGCCTGCTTCCGCTGATCACGATGTTTGTCGGCATCTTCCCAGCGATGCTCGCGGGGTCGGTTGTCATCGAGCGCATCTTCACGGTGCCGGGTATGGGTAGCCTCATCCTCGAAGCGATCGATCTTCGCGATCGCGAGATCATCTTGGCCAATACGTTCATGATTGCGTGCGTCAATCTCTTGGCGCTTCTTCTCGCGGACATCCTCTACGCGGTCGCAGATCCGCGGGTGAGCTATGAGTAATGCGAAGTCGACCGCGCCGGCGGCGATTTCCGGCATCGAAGTCATGCGCGGCGTTGGCGCGCAGGAGGCGAAGAGCTTCTGGGCCGACGCGTGGGATCGCGTGGTCGTTCGGCGAGGCGCGCAGTTCGCGCTCATTTGGATTGGTCTCGTCGCGTTCTTCGCGATCTTTGCGCCCGTCCTTGCGAGTTCGCATCCGTGGCGACTCGAGACGCTCACGAAAGACGGTGTCGTCACCGAAGTCACATGGCCGCTCTTCGCGAATCTCTCGCCGACCGATTGGTTGTTGATGATTGGATTCGTCGTCGGGGTGCCGTGGGTGTTTCTTCCGATCGGTGAGAAGCGCGGAAAGTCTGCCGCGAAAGCAGGGGAGTCGGCCGCGCGTGGTAGCAGCGGCGGATCCGCATCGAGTACCGCTTCAAAGGCCGTGCAGAAGCCGATTGGCCGCGCGTTCCGAATTGGTGTCCTCGTGGTGGCGCTCCTCCAAGCAGGGCTCACGATCATCTTGACTGGAGCATTCACGGGTTGGGCGGACAAGTCCGATGTCGTGTGGCTCGAGCAACTCGCGCGGAGTGCATCGGGGCCGTGGCCGATTGCGTTGGTCGTGGCGGGCGTGATCGCGTTCCTCGCGATGGGCATTCCCACGTTTGATCGACTCTTCGCGCGCGCTGCGGTCGTGCTCGGCACGGCAGCGTTGGCGGTCGGGCTTTCACTTGGTACTGGCGGCGCGAAACTCATCAATTTCGAGCGCTACATCGAAGCGGAGCGTGCAGGCGAGGTTCGCGCAACATGGACACTGATCCCGTGGTCGCCGCAGTACACGCGCAGCGACATGGTCGGACTGAAGCCAGGATCGAAGGTTGAGGAGAGTCCGAAACTCGCCGAGTTCAAAGACACGCCTTTTGGGGCGCGAAGGAATTGGCTTGGCACAGACGCGCTCGGCGGCGATGTCCTCGCGCAGATGCTGTGGGCGTGTCGGCTTTCGATCTCGATCGGCCTTGTATCGACGGGTATCTCACTTTTGATCGGCGTCACCATCGGCGCGATCATGGGTTACTTCGGCGGATGGATCGACATGCTGCTCTTCCGCATCGTCGAGATCTTCATGGCAGTGCCGGTGCTCTTCTTGCTCATCGTCGCGGCTGGTGTGCTCCCACGCGACACCTACGTGATGATGGCGATCATCGGCTGTTTCTCTTGGACTGGCGCCGCGCGGTTCACGCGCGCCGAGTTCTTGAAGTTGCGCAAGCAGGATTTTGTGCAAGCGGCACAGGCAACAGGCCTGCCGTTGCGCGCGATTCTCTTCCGGCACATGCTTCCGAATGGTGTGACGCCCGTGCTCGTGGATGCGAGTTTCGCGATCGCCGCGGCGATTACCGTCGAGGCAACGCTCTCCTTCCTCGGTCTTGGTCCCGATGGGCAAGCCTCGTGGGGGAAACTGCTCTCGAGCGCGACCGCGGCAACCGGCACCTTTGTTTGGTGGCTTGCGGTCTTCCCGGGGCTTGCAATCTTCCTCTCGGTTCTCTCGTACAACTTGCTCGGTGAAGCGCTCCGCGACGCGATTGATCCGAAGCTTCGAAAGGCGGCGCACTGATGCTGTCGACCGCGTCCAACGCTGCGGCCTCGCCCGCCCGAACGCAGCCGATTCTCTCGGTTCAAGATCTCGCCGTCAGTTTCGACAACGGCTCGGGCCCGCGTGTGCAAGCCGTCGCGGGCGTGTCGATGACGGTGCATCCGAATCAGACGCTCGCCGTCGTCGGTGAATCTGGTTGCGGGAAGAGCGTCACCGCGATGAGCACCATGCAGCTCATTCCGCGGCCGCCAGGGCGATTCGATCGCGGCAAGATCATGTTTGAGGGGCGCAACGTTCTCGCGCTGTCGGAGCGCGAGATGCTCTCCATTCGCGGCGGCAAGATCGCGATGATCTTCCAAGAGCCGATGACAAGCCTCAATCCGGTCTACACGATCGGCGATCAGATCATGGAGGCGATTCTCCTCCATCAGAAGGTCGGTGCTGAGCAAGCGTGGTCGATCGCGATTCAGGCGATGAAGGACGTCGGCATTCCGAAGGCTGAAGAGCGGATGAAGGCGTATCCGCACCAGTTCTCGGGAGGCATGCGTCAGCGCGTGATGATCGCGATGGCGCTCGCGTGCCAGCCGACGTTGCTCCTCGCCGACGAACCGACCACCGCGCTCGACGTCACGATTCAGGCGCAGATTCTCGAGTTATTGCGGGAACTGCAGCGTTCGCGTGGCATGGGCATCATGCTGATCACGCACAATCTCGGCGTTGTCGCTGAGAACGCCGATGTCGTTTGCGTGATGTACGCCGGTCGCGTGGTCGAGTACGCCCGCGTCTTCGAACTCTTCGATAATCCGCTGCACCCATACACCCGCGGGCTCTTCAATTCGATTCCGCTCTTGACGACGCGCAAGCATCGCCTCACAACGGTGGAAGAGGTCGTGAAGGACGCGCAGCAGTTCACGTTGCCGCCGCCGGGCGGTGCGGGTCTTGAGATCGGTGCGAAGCATGGCTCGCTCATTCCGTGGTGGCCAGAGCCGCCGGCCGGTGTGAAGCCGAAACTCGCGCAAGAAGGCGATGAATACGCGCTTGTGCAAGTCTCTCCGACGCGTTGGGTTGGCTGCTTCAAGACCGCTGAAATTGCCGCGCATCCGAGTCCAGCACCAGATCTCGACTATCGCCGCGAGGATTACCAAAACGGAAATGCCTGATTTTGGCCACGAAGCGCGCGTTGAACGGTCACGGCCGCGCGCGCGGTCGCATCCGAGCACACAGAGTGAAATCGTCTGGCACGAACGGTCGTTCGATACGCTCTGTGTTCGTGAGCTCTACGCGATCATGGCGTTGCGCGCGCAGGTCTTCGTGGTCGAGCAGCGCTGCGCCTACCAAGATGCGGATGGCTGCGACGCAGTGAGTCGCCACCTCTGGGCTGAGCAACCTGACGGCACGATCGTCGCGTACCTCCGGATTCTCCCTGCGGGCGTCAAGTTTGCAGAAGTGAGTCTTGGAAGGGTGATCACTGCACAGGAAGTGCGACGCAGTGGTCTCGGCCGCGAACTCATGCGACGCGGAATTGCCGTCGTTGGCGAACAGGTGCCGATTCGAATCGGTGCGCAGGCGTATCTCGAGCGTTTCTACGCGGAGTTCGGATTCGAACGCGTGTCAGACCTCTACGACGAGGACGGAATCCCGCACATCGAGATGCTGCGATCAGGTGTTTGAACACGCCGCGGTGAGTTTCGGGAGCAACAGGAGTCTCCGCGCGCACTCCCCAGTGAGGCGGTTGTTCGTTTTTAGGCGGTGCATCCAACGCCGACGGCGCGCGAAGCATGCGGACTATGCCAACGCTCACTCGAAAGTCTGCCACGAAGAAGTCTGCCACGAAGAAGTCTGCCACGAAGAAGTCTGCCGTGAAGAAGTCTGCCGTGAAGAAGTCTGCCGTGAAGAAGTCTTCAAGGAAGAAGCCTGCCGCGAAGAAGCCTGCCGCGAAGAAGCCCGCCGCGAAGGCCCCGACCAAATCCGCGACCAAATCCGCGATGACGGCTTCGGTGAAGGCTCCGAAAGTCGCCGCGAAGTCGCCCGTGCAAAAGGGCGCCGCAAAGAAGTCTGTGGCAACGAACGCGGTCGCCGCGCCGGGCCTTATCGCTGTCGGCGAACTCGCGCCCGACTTCCGTGCCGTTGATGCCGCAGGCAAGACGGTCACCCGCGCGAACATGAAGGGGAAGCCGTTTGTTCTCTACTTCTATCCGCAAGACGACACGCCGGGCTGCACTGTGGAAGCATGCGCGTTCCGCGACAACCGCCCGAAGTTCGACAAACTCGGTTGTCCTGTGCTTGGCGTGAGCCCCGATTCCGCGGAAAGTCACCGCAAGTTCGATGCGAAGCACCGTCTCGGCTTCACGTTGCTTGCGGATGCGCCGGGTGCTGATGGCGTTCCGCCTCTCGCCGCCGCATTCGGCGTCTGGCAAGAGAAGAACATGTACGGCCGCAAGTACATGGGCATCGTGCGTACGACCTACGTGATCGACGGTCGCGGTCGAGTCGCGGCGCGCTTCGACAAGGTGAAGGTCGAGGGCCATGCGGAAGCGGTGCTTGCGGCGGTGACGGCACTCGGTCGCTGAGATACACCGAGCACGCACTTGGGCACGTGACCTTCATCAGGCGTCCTTCATCAAGCATCCTTCATCAAACGTGCTTCATCAAGCGTCCTTCATCACGCATCCCTCATCGGGCGTGAAGTTCGTGCGCAAAGGTTGATTGTGGGCCTCGCGCTGCTTTGATCGCGCGCCGCGCATCATGGTGGCTGTACCTGCGGTGTACGCGGGGAGGCCACCTTCGATGCGCGTGGAGGATTCCATGCGCCCAGCCTTATTCGCCATCGTTTCGTGCAGCACTGTTGCCGCCGCTGCACTCACGCCGTACGCATCTGCCACCATCGTGCTCGCGGACGGCGAGTCGGTATCCCTCGAGGCGATCGTCGGGGCTGGCGGCGATCGCAGCGTTCGCATCGGCGATCAGGAGTACTTTTTCGGCGTCTTTGAGTCGCACTTTGCAGCGAGCGGCATCACGCTCACGGCGCGCATCAACGACATCGCGAATCAGTTTGGTCGTTTCGATACGGGCTTCGATCTCGCGGGCGGTTTCTCCGATCTGCTGTCCTCGAACGAGGAGCCCAGCCTGATGTCGATCGGTTTCACGGTGACGATCGTGCTCGAGGCGGCGAAGAACGGCATTCGACTTTGTGACGCTTGGATGCAATTCGATGGCGATGCAAGCGGCGTCGGTTCGTACGCCGAGGTCATCGAGAACTTGATCGCGCCGCCGGCGGAAGAACTGATCGGCGCACTTGAGGTCTTTGACCGCGTCACGCTTGAGGGCGACGAAGTCACCCGTCGTAAAGACGCGGTTGAATTCTGCGGCCCCGACGGAAGGGGAGCAGTCTCATCGGTCATCGTCGAGAAGACCGCGGCCTTCTTCGCGCGGCCTGTCGGCGGCGCGGCCTCCGCGAGCCTCATCGAACAGCGATTCAGCGAGGTCCCATCGCCCGGTGCGCTCGCGCTTGCGTGCCTTGCGGGTTTGATCGGGTGTCGCCGTCGGCGTGTGTGAGGGGGTCGCGCGTTCACCGCCGCAGCGGGCGTCGCGTTCGTTACCCTGCGGGGATGGATGTCCTGACGATTCAGATCCGACGGCTTCGGCCGAGTGCTGTGCTGCCCGCCTATCAAACCGACCTTGCGGCCGGCATGGATCTTTCCGCCGATCTCGATGCGCCAGTAGTGCTCGAGCCTGGCGATATCGCGCTCATTCCTTGCGGGTTCGCGATGGCGCTGCCGCCAGGGTTCGAGGCGCAGGTTCGCCCGCGCTCTGGGCTCGCAACCAAGTTTGGGATCTCGATGCCCAACGCGCCGGGCACAGTCGACGCTGACTACCGCGGCGAGATGAAGGTGCCGCTCATCAATCTCGGACGTCAGGCTTTCACGGTCGAGCCCGGCATGCGCGTGGCACAAATGGTCATCGCGCGGGTCGCGCGGGCGGAAGTTACTGTTGTTCATGAACTTACGGAGACTTCGCGGGGCGCAGGGGGGTTTGGCTCGACCGGCTTTGGTCGTCCTTGAGGCGAGAGCGCGCCTACCCCTGAACCTTCGCGGAGAGGCTCCCAAGCCCTTTCCGAAGCGGCGCGGATTCGTCACAATGGCAGATCTCCGGTAGCCCGGAGGAATAGGAGTTCATCTTGACGACCGCGACCGCTGCCGCCGTGAATGTCCCGCTGCTCGACCTGAAGGCGCAGTATGCGACCATCCGCTCAGAGATTGAGCCGGTCATCAAAGAGGTCATCGAGAGCCAGTACTTCATCGGTGGGCCGAAGATTGGCGAGCTCGAGTGCATGACGGCTGGCTATTGCCAGGCGAAGTACGCGATCGGCTGCGCAAACGGCTCAGACGCGATCCTCCTCGCGTTGCAAGCCCTCAATGTTGGTCCTGGCGACGCGGTCGTCTGTCCTTCGTTCACCTTCTTTGCAACGGCTGGCAGTGTGCATCGCCTCGGTGCGCAGCCTGTCTTCGTCGACGTCGATCCGGCGACCTACAACATCTGTCCCGAATCCACGCGCCAAGCGTTCCGCTGCCATAAGAACATCAAGGCGATCGTGCCGGTGCACCTCTTCGGTCAGGCGGCCGACCTCGACGCGATGCTCGCGATCGGCCAAGAGTTTGGCGTGCCTGTTGTGGAAGACGCAGCACAAGCGATCGGGACGGAAGATCCGCAGGGTCGTCGCGTCGGTTCGCGCGGAGCGATTGGCACGTTTAGTTACTTCCCTTCGAAGAACCTCGGCGGTTTCGGCGATGGCGGCATCATCACGACGAACGATGAAGCGCTGGCGACGCGCATGATGCGGCTTCGAAACCACGGCATGGAGCCGAAGTACTACCACGACGAAGTCGGCATGAACTCGCGCCTCGACGCGCTTCAAGCCGCGGTCCTCCTCGTGAAGATGCGTCACCTCGATGCGTGGAGCGCGGGGCGACAGAAGAATGCGGCGTTCTATGACGCGGCGTTTGCCGCCGCGGGCGCGACCGACTCTGGCACGCCGCTCACCGCGGGCGGCTTCCAACTTCGATATCCGAAGGCCGCTCCCAAGGGTGCCCGCCACATTTACAACCAGTACACGATTCGTGTGCCCGCGGCGATTCGCGACGCAGTGCGTCAAGATCTCGCCGAGCGAAAGATCGGAACGGAAATCTACTACCCCGTGCCGCTGCACCTTCAGAAGTGCTTCGCACACCTCAACTACACGCGCGGGATTTTCCCGCATTCGGAACTCGCCGCGCTTGAGGCGATCGCGCTTCCGATTTACCCAGACCTCGTTCCAGCGCAACTTGAGCATGTTGCGACATCGGTGATCGAGTGCGTCCGCAACCGGATGTCCCGTTGAAGCGAGGCGCACGATGAATTTGAACTACCGACGCAAGAAGCGTGAACGGCATCATGCCGCGACGCAGGATGAAGACGCCACGAGCGCGCCGCTCCTCGAGCATCAATTGGTGCCACGAGGCGAGGCGCAACTTGTGACGACGAAGGAAGCGCTCGACGAGGCGCTCGCGCACGTGCGAAGCGCAGGGACTTTCGCGTACGACACTGAGTTCATCGGTGAAGAGAGCTACTGGCCACGCATTTGTCTCGTGCAGATTGCAACGACCGAGCGCGTGATTCTCGTCGACGCGGTCGCTGTGCCTGATCTCGCGCCGATCTTCGAACTCGTCGCTGATCCAACACTTTTGACGCTGGTACACGCAGGCACGCAAGACTTGGAGCCGGTGCGTCGCATTCTTGGTCGCGAGCCGGCCAACATCCTCGACGTGCAAGTTGCGGCAGCGTTTGCTGAGATGCCGTGGCCCGCGGGCCTTGAGAAACTCGTCGATCGATTTGCAGGCCACCGCATCTCGAAGGGACACACCTTTACGAATTGGGATGCGCGGCCGCTGACGCCCTCTCAACTTCGCTACGCCGCGGACGACGTGCGATATCTCCCGCTTGTGTGGGAGCGCTTGCGATGCGAACTCGAGGCACGTGGCACGCTTGCGTGGGCGATGCGTGAGTGCGAGCAAAGCGGCAAGATTCCCGCGCGTTTCGACGAGGAATCGCAAATCCGTCGCACGATGAAGAGTTGGCCGATGAAGCCAGCGCAAGTTCCGACGCTTCGATTGGTGACGCGGCTTCGTGACACGATCGCGCGGAGCGAAGATCTGCCGCATCGCGTCGTGATGCCTGATGAAACACTCGCGGAAATTGTGCGACAGAAGCCAGCGACCGCGGCGCAACTTGCGGGAATTCGCGGGTTGCCGAAGCGTTTTGCGCAGAAGTATGGCGAGCAAATTCTCTCGGCAGTTGTCGAGGGTGGAAAGATGCCGCCTGAGAAACTCGCGCACGGCAAGATCACCGAAGAAACAGGTGACGATCGCACGTGCATCGATGCGCTGCTTGCGATCGCAAGCGCGCGTTCGATTGCGATGGGCCTCGCGCCTGGCATGGTGCTCACGCGCAGCGATCTCTCGCGTTGGTGGATGTCGCGGAATTCGACATCGCCAGAACCGCTCTTCGAAGTGGGCGATTGGCGCGTCGAAGCGATGGGCACGTGGCTCGATGCGTTCTTGCAGGGTGACGCGAGCGTCGCGATTTCGTGGAAAGACGGGCGTCCGTCGCTCGCGAAGGAGTGATGTCGATCATGCGTTCGTTCAATCCGGCGACTGGCGAAGCAATCGGTGCAGAGTTCTCGCGATCAACCCGCGCAGAACTCGAGAGCGTTGCCGACGCGGCGTTCGATGCGATCGATTTCCTCGCGGATGCGCCGGGTGCGCAAATCGCTGGATTTCTCGAGGATTACGCCGCGCGACTCGAGTCTGACCGCGAAGGTCTCGCGCGGCTTGCGCATGAGGAAACGGCGCTGCCATACGCGCCGCGTCTCTCCGAAGTTGAGTTCAATCGCACGACATTTCAGTTGCGTGAAGCCGCGCGCTCGCTTCGCGATGAACGTTGGCGCGAGGTCGCGAGTGATGAGAGCAACAAGTTGCGATCAACGCGCGTGCCGCTCGGTGGCGCGGTTCTTTCGATCGGACCATCGAATTTTCCGTTGGCGTTCAACGGCGTTTCGGGCGGCGACTTCTGCGCAGCCATCGTCGCGCGCAACCCTGTGATCGCGAAGGCGCATCCAGGCCATCTCAACACGACCTCGCGGATCTTTGAACACTGCGCCGCTGCGCGCGATGCAGCGCGACTTCCGAAGGCTGCGGTGCAACTCTTCGCAGATTGCGCACCTGAAGATGGCGAAGCATTGCTTGCACATGCGGGCGTCGCGGCGCTTGGATTCACGGGTTCACGCGCCAGTGGACTACGCCTGAAGGCAGTGTGCGATCGGCTCGGAAAACCAGCGAGTTTGGAGATGTCGAGCGTGAATCCCGTGTTTGTCGCGTCGCACGCGGCCAGTGCACGGGCAGAGTCGATCGCCGACACGTGGGCCGCATCAGTCTTTCTCGGCGGCGGACAATTTTGCACAAAGCCTGGAGTGCTCTTTGTTGCCGGCGAAGATGCAGCGGCGCGCGTTGCACATCGTGCGCGTGAACTCTTCGCAAACGCGGCACCCGCAGTCCTGCTCACGAAAGCGATTCGCGAGCACGCGTTGAGCGTCATCGCGGCGCTTCGCGCACGCGGTGCTCAGTCGCTCGCAGGTTGCGAGGCACCTTCGGCGAGCGCAAACTCAGCGTTGGCCGCTGGATTTCGGCTTCCACCAACATTGTTTGCGGTTGATGCAGCGTTCGCGCGTGCGCATCGTGCGGAGATTTTGACAGAGGCGTTCGGACCGCTCGGGATCGTGGTGTCCGTTGAGAGTGACGCGCAACTCGTTGATTTCGCGCGCGCACTCGACGGACAACTCGCCTCGACCATCATCTCCGACGCAAGCGATGCCGCGACTCGCGCGACACTTCAGGGTGTCCTTCGCTTCAAGGTCGGTCGCATGCTCGATGAAGTAATGCCAACAGGAGTCGCGGTCAGCCCCGCCATGGTCCACGGCGGTCCGTTCCCCGCGACGGGTGACGCGCGTTTCAGCGCTGTCGGTTTGCCCGAGTCAGCGAAGCGGTTCACGAAACTGCTGTG
>JBJOHQ010000168.1:0-5808 GCA_046047595.1 Planctomycetota bacterium
CTTACTCGTCGCTTTTGGCCTTCGGCGTGATCGCCGACGCAGGAAGCTTCTCAAGCACCTTGTCGACGAGGCCATACGAAAGCATCTCTTGCGCCGTGAGCCAGTTGTTGCGGTCACAATCGGCGGTGATCTTCTCGATCGATTGATTGGTCGCCTTCGCGTAGATCGCGTAGAGCTGATCGCGCATGCGCAGAATGTGTCGCGCTTCGATTTCGAGGTCGGTCGCTTGACCCTCGAGCACGCCGCCGATGAGCGGCTGGTGCATGAGGTTCTCCGAGTTTGGCAGCGCGTACCGCTTGCCCTTCGCGCCGGAGCACGCGATGACCGAGCCCATGCTCGCCGCGCATCCGATGATGTACGTCGAGACATCACACGGAATGAAATTCATCGTGTCGACGATGCCGAGACCCGCAGTGACGCTGCCGCCTGGGCTGTTCACGTAGAGCGAGATATCAGCGCGCGGATCTTCGTTCGCGAGGAAGAGCAACTGCGCGACGACGAGGTTCGCCATCTGGTCGTTGACTGGACCGCCGAGGAAGATGATGCGGTCGTTGAGGAGCCGCGAGTAGATGTCGTAGGCGCGCTCGCCGCGGCCAGTCTTCTCAATGACGATGGGGATCAGGGTCATGGTGTGTCGTCTCGGAAAGAGGTCTTTCAGCGCGAGCGCTGGGTGATTTTCGCGTGTTTCGCGGTGTTTTTGCGACGCGGTGACTTTCGATTTGGCGTCGTAAAAGCGTCCGGCGAATGACTTCGTGTGGTTGAGTTTGATCGCGTGCTTCAGTGCGTGCTTTCGGCTTGCTTCAGCACTTCCTTTTTGGCCTTACTTACTTCTTCGTCTTCTCAGGGAAGTTCGCCACTTCGTCGACGAGACCGTAGGCCTTCGCTTCATCGGCGCTGAAGAACTTGTCGCGCTCGACATCCTTCGCGATGCGATCAACTGCTTGGCCCGTGTGGCGCGCGAGAATCTCATTCAGCGTGCGCTTCATCTTCGTAATGTGCTCGGCCTGAATTTGAATGTCGGTCGTTTGACCGGTCACGCCGCCGAGTGGTTGGTGAATCATCACCTTTGCGTGCGGCAGAATCGTGCGCTTGCCAGGATGACCCGCAGCCAAGAGCACCGCGCCGCCCGAATACGCGCGGCCGATGCAGAACGTGGCGACATCCGACGAAATAAACTGCATCGTGTCGTAGACCGCGAGGGTGTCGTCCACCGAGCCGCCTGGCGAGTTGATGTAGAAGTTGATGTCTTGGCCCTTCTTCTGATTCTCGAGGTAGAGCATCTGCATCATCACGCGCGCGGCGGAGGCGTAGTTGATCTCACCGATCAAGAAGACGACGCGGTTCTCGAGGAGAAGTTCGTCGATCGTCATTTCGCGCGTGCGCTGGTAGTTCGTCGCCGCGAGGACTTCGTGACGGCGCTCCGGCGGGAGCGAGGCGATGATGTGAGGGAGATGCGGCTCAAGAAGGGAGTTCATGCGTTGCCTCGCGGTGCGGGAATCGTGCTTGGATCGTGTCGGATCGTGCTTGTTGCGTTTCACGAAAGTGGTGCGCGTTGGTCGGCGCGAGCTCTCTCGGGAAGCGGGGGAGAAATCTGGCGTTGCGGACGGAGTCAGAAAGCCGCCGACCGCGCCCCGTCAACGAGGGCGGCTTCATGCGCTCGTGCGCTGGGGGCCATCCGCGGGGGCGGGATCGTATCGGTGGGTCGTTGATCGGCAAGGTGAGCCGGGAACTTCGGAAACGTTTCGCGATCCTTCGGTGATGCGTCCGCGGCGCGTCCGCGGCGCATCCGCGGCACATCCGCGGCGCATCGAGGGGAGAGCGCGAGACGCGCCTCGGTCGGGCGCCCTTCGCCTCACTCAAACTTCCATCGGAAGTCTTCTGCTGACAAGCCTTTCGGCGCGCGAGTCTCAGCCGGATCGAAGCCCTCACCGGCGGCGGGAAGCACCAGTGCGAAGGTCGTTCCCTTGCGAGAAGTCTGTTCGACTTCGAGCCGTCCGCCGTGACGCTCCGCGATTTTGTGCGCGACCGCGAGTCCGAGGCCCGTGCCGCGCTGCCCCTTGGAGCTGACGAATGGTTCGAAGAGCCGAGCGCGCACGGCGTCGGGAATGCCGGCACCGTTGTCGGTGACGCGGATCACAAGCTCGTCGCGCTCGACGCGGTAGGCGGTGGCGATTTCGACGAGGCCCGTTCGTTCAGGCGCGGCCTCGATCGCGTTGAGGACGAGGTTCGTCAGTGCTTGATGAATCGCCGGACCGTCGATTTCGGCCGGGGGCAGCGACTCATCGAGGGCGATCACGACTCCGACGCGACGGCGGCCTGCCGCGGGCGCGAGCAACTCGCGAACTTCGCGGGCGATGGCGTTCGCATCGGTTGCCTCGGGTTCGAGCGGACGCTCCTTCGCCCATGCCAACATGTTGAGCGCGAGCGCGTGAATGCGATCGAGGTTCCGTTGGAGCACCGGCCAACCTTCCTGCGCGCGCGCGAGGTCGCCGCGCGAAAGGGCCAAATCGACGGCGTCGGCACCGAAACGCATGCCTTGCAGCATGTTCTTGATCGAGTGACTGAGCGCGGCCATGGTTTCGCCGATCAACGCGAGTCGGTCACGCGTGCTGCCTTCGTCGCGCTCTCCGCGCGCGGCAAGCGCGAGCGTTGCGACTTCCGCCGCGCGTGCGAGTATGGCGACGACGTCCGCCGCCGGCGCGCGTCGATCGCTGCGCCGCAGGAGAAACGCGCCGCGCGAACGCCCAATCGCGCCAAATGGTGCCACGACGACGGAAGCTTGTTCGACCGTGCCGGCCAAGATCTCGCCGCCATCGATCGCCGCTCGAACGAGCGCGAGTGGCGCGTGCGGTGGCTCGGGTGGGTTTTGCGCGGCGTGTGTCGGATTGAGGGTCCTGCCGTGCGTTGGCGAGACAAACTGCTCGAGCCCAGCATCGATCGCGCGCAGCGGGACGACTTCGCCGTCCGCGACCTCTGCCCGCGCGAGTTCCGCGGCGATGACTTTCGCGGCTTCCGCGAGAAATGTGTCGGCATCGGTCGGTTCGGCCGCGAGTGAAACGAGCCGCGCGGCGACTCGATCGCCCTCGGCGTTCGCGGCAGCGCCTGAGATTGCGGCAATCGGCGCGTTGACGGCCGCACTTTCAGCGCGTTCATCGAGCGCAACCGGCGAACCTTCGCCCTCGCGAATCGCCAAGAGTTCGGTGTCGCCAACGGCGATGCGGTCGCCCGCGCGCACTTCAACCGCACCCGCGATACGCACACCGTTGACCCGCGTGCCGTGGCGGCTGCCGAGATCGCGCAGCGTCCATCGGCCATCGTCTGGCGTCAGTTCCGCGTGACGTCGGCTGACAGTGCTGTCGGTGAGATGCAGCGCTTCACTCGAACGGCCGACGAGTTGCGGCTCACGCTCAGGGAGCGTGAACGCACGGCCTCGATCGGGGCCTCTCGTGACAATGAGCGCGAGCATCGGCGCATCGTACTATGCACCCATGGCCGAGCCGACCTCCGCCGACATGCGCTTCATCATCCTCCACGGGAAGGACTCGTACCTGATCGTGGAGCGGTTGCACGCCATCGAGCGGCAACTCAAGGAGCGGTTCGGTGAAGTGAGCCGCTTCAACTTCGACGGCGCAACGACGCAGACGGTCGAAATCTTCGATGAATTGCGCACGTTCGGCCTGCTCGCGACCCACAAGTTGGTGGTGGTCGACAAGGCCGACCAGTTCGTCGGCAGCGAAGAACGCCGACGCGCACTTGAGCGTTACGCCGAAGAGCCGGTCGAACACGCGACGCTGGTGTTGCGCAGCGAAAGTTGGCGGCCGGGCAACCTCGACAAACTCGTCGCGAAGGTCGGAGCGGTTCTCAAGTGTGAGCCGCCGAGCGCGGATTCGGCCGCAATATGGTGCGAGCGACGCGGGCCGAAACAGCACGGCGTGACGATCAGTGCCGACGTCGCCGATGCGCTCGTTGGACGCGTGGGAACCGACCTCGCGCGACTCGATACGGAACTCGCCAAGTTCGGCGCGTATCTTTCGCGCGAACCCGAAGGAAAGCGCGTTGTGACGGCGGAACTCGTCACGCTGCTCGTCGGGCAGAGTCGCGAAGAGGCCGCGTGGGAAGTGCAAGAAGCGGTCCTCGGCGGTCGCCCTGCGCAGGCGGTGCGCAAAGTGCGCGAACTCGTTGAAATTTCGCAGGCGCCGGAGCAACTCATCCTTTGGTCGCTCGTCGATCTCGCACGCAAACTGCACGACGCCGCGCGCATGCTTGGCGAAGGTGCCTCCGAAGGCACTGTCTCGAAGCAGGTGAAGTTGTGGGGGCCGTCGATGGGCCCGACGTTGCGTGCGGCGCGGCTCCTCGGGCCGGTGCGCGCCGCGCGACTCTTTGCTGATGCGATCGACCTCGACCGGCGCTCGAAATCGGGCCTCGCGGGAGAACTTCCGCGCACGCTCGAGGCGTTCGCGAGCGATTTCTCGTCGCGCTGCGCCGCGCGACGGTAGACGCGCAGCGCTTTCTGCGGTTTCGCTCCTCCGAGGGCCGATACTCCCCACTCTAAGTTCCGTGGCGAAAGCATGCGGTCGCGTGGTGGGTTCTCCCTTCACGCTGCAAGGTCGACTTGGTCGCTTCCTGATCCGAGTTCAACCACGCAATCTCCCGTCACTTCCCTCACGGTTGTTCATGAGGGGCGCCGTGGTCAGGACGACCGCAAACGGCCATTTCTCTCGCAACACGCGCGCGTGCTGCGCCAACACGAAGAGGATCTTCGCGTGCAAGAGCCTGTTTCTCCCGCCAATCCAAGTTCTCCCGCCAGTCGAAGCGTTGCCCAGCGGCATGACCTCGTGAACTTGTCGACTCCGCATCCGCACGCACGTGTGGCAGCCGCGGCGGTTGCCGTTTCGCTCACACTCGCAGGTGGCGTTGTTGGTTGCGCGGCGACGACGTCTACGCCGCGCACGCCTTCCGTCGCACAGTCGGATGAGATCGAACCGGTGAACGCGGAACTTCCGCCGCCAAAGCCGCGACGAACGCCGGAACGGGTGGTTTTCTCCGACGAGACTGACCCATCGGACGGCGACGAGACTGACGCGAGCGCGTTCGCGAGTGGATTCGGCGATGGCGGCGGCGAGCCGACGGGGCTCGTCGAGCAACTCGCTGCGTCGTACGACGATGACATGAAAGCCCTCGCGGCGATGCAGGCCAATCGCACGAAGTCGAACAGTGCGCCAGCCGCTGCCACGGAAACTCGACCTCCGGCGAAGGAACCGCCTGATTTCGCTGACGCGCGTACGGCGAACTCGCCGGCAACCCAACCGCCAACGCAACCGCCAACGCAACCGACAACCACGCCGGCGACGACTTCCACGCCCGCGCCAACAACGACCCCCGTAACGACCCCCGCAACGACCCCCGCAACGACGGCAACGGTTCCGCCGCCTGCACCAACGACGACGACGCCAACGCAGCAACCTGCGAACCGCATCGAACCCTCCGCGCCCGCGGAGCCCGCGTCGGCGACCGTTGCAAAGTCCGCGGACACCACGACCGCGCAGTCTGCGTCGGCCGCAACAACCGTCATGCAAGCAAACGCGAGCCTCGAGCTCCCGCCCGCCGTGGCTCCGGTTCCGACCGAGCCCGCGGAACTCGCGAAACTCCTCGGCGAGGCGCTCGCCCGCAAGGGCGGCGAGAGCGCGCATCCGATGCGTGAGTGGATCTCGTTCGCGGCGCTCGCGATCACCGATCCAAACCTCGCGCTCCCGAAGGATTTCGGCGCGGATCTCCTCCCCGCAGAACGCGAACGCATCGAGAAGGCCC
>JBJOHQ010000169.1:0-3743 GCA_046047595.1 Planctomycetota bacterium
ATTCAGACCGAGACACTCGGAACCAAAGGTGCGACCGCGTCGCGCGTCTTCCCCGCCTACTTCGGCGATACAGGCGTCGCGCGCTTCACGTCGAATCCTGGCTTCGATGCCGCCATCGGAACCTTCGCTCCTGGAACGCGCGTCGGCTTCAATGCCTTGTCGGGGCTGCGCCGTTTCACGGGAGATTCCGTTCAATCAGCGACCGTCGAACGCCTCGAGGTCAAGTTCCTCACGCTTGTCACGCTCATTGGCACGGATGCCACGACAGGCTTTGACCTCGCGGTTCAATCGAATGGGGGCTACCACCGCCACTTCAACTTCACCTTGAAGGCTGAAGGCGGCGATCTCCCCGCAAGTGGCATCTACGTCGCAGAGTTCGAGCTCTACGCAACCGATGGTGTCACGCTCCCAAGCGCGCCGTTCTTCATTGTTTTCAATGATGGCCGCCCGGTTGCAGAGCACGACGCTGCGATCGCGTGGGTCGAATCGAATCTCGTCGAAACGCCGAGCGCTTGCCCGGCAGATCTCGACGCCGACGGAAATGTCGGTGCAGCGGATCTCGCGCTCTTGCTCGCATCGTGGGCAACACCTACCGCGGATCTCGATGGCGACGGCGACACGGGTGCTGCCGATCTTTCCATGCTGCTTGCAGCGTGGGGCGCGTGCAGTGCCCGCTGAAAAGCGCAGCGACACACAACTTTCAGCACTTTCTCCTTACCTCTCCTTCCCTCGTCCTTTCTCTCTCTCGCAACACACACGTGGCTCCTACGAAGCCGTTTCATCAGAATCGAATCTCACATGCAATTCCTTTCAAACAACTCCGCTCGCCTCATCGCTCACTTGAAGGTTCCTTCCATCGCTTCCGCCCTGCTCACGCTCACCGCGACAACTGCAGCCATGGCCGATGAGAAGGCGCCTCACCTCGACATCTACGTGCAATCGGCCAACGGCGCGCTCTTCACCGGCGGATGGGATCACGACACGGGTGAGATCGTCGCTCCTGAACTCCGCGTCTTTGAAGCCGAGTTTGGCATCGATCCAACATTCCCATTCTCGACCGATGAGCCTGGAATCGGCTCGAATCTCGTTGGCACCACGCTCTCCATGAACCTCCTCGCGGGCCTTGGTGTGTGGAATGGCAACGGCTTCGACGGAACGAGTTCGTACCTCCTCGCTTCGTACGGAGGTCAAGATGCCCTGTCGACGACGGGCGGAGCGTTCTCATTCCTCGTTTCGGAAGGTCTCGACCTGCATCCCGAGTACACGTTGCTTGGATCGGGAAACACCGACCCTTCGAACGGCATCTACTTGGCCGCGTTCACATTCTCGTCAGTCGGTCTTGCAGACAGCGAGACGTTCTACGCCGTCTTCAATCTCGGGATGAGTGAAGAAGATCACGAGGCCGCAACCATGTGGGTCGAGTCGAATCTCGTTCCTGCACCAAGCGCGCTGGCACTGATCGGCGTGGTTGGCGTTCTGCGTCGTCGGCGTCGTTGAGCCGAACGCATTGCCCTGAGAACATCTCAGAGGCGATCAATTCATCGGCTCGCCAATGTTTGGATCTTGGTCGACGTCGTCGGCATCTGCATCGCCGACGACGTCGACCTCTACATCGACCGATCCATCTTCCATGCCATCATCAGGTCCTGATTGACATCCAGTGGTCATCACGAGCCCAACGAGGAGCGCCGCACACGCGGCGGCGGGTGCGAGGGAGTGAACAAGTTGTGCAAGGGTCGAGGTCGTCGCGCGCATGTGGCGAGTGTAGCGCATGGCTCCGACGCGTTCACTCTGCGTGACGCGCGCGAATTTCTTCCGCCTCACGCTGATGCTCGATGAGAATCGCGGCGAGAGTCGGGTCGAAGTGTTTGCCCGATTCTTCGCTGAAAAACGCGGTGATTTTCTCGCGCGGCCACGCGTCCTTGTAGGCGCGCTTTGAACTCAGCGCGTCGAAGACGTCGGCAACAGCGACGATGCGCGCAAAAATCGGAATCGACTCGCCCGCGAGTCCACGCGGATATCCGCGGCCGTCCCACCGCTCGTGGTGCGCGAGCGCGACTTCTGCCGCACTCTCATCAAAGTCGGTCCGAAGTCCCGCGAAGAGTTGCGCGCCAATCTCCGTATGGCGCTTCATCTCCGCAAACTCCGCGTCATCGAGTTTGCCTGGCTTCTTCAGAATCGCGTCTGAGATTCCAACCTTGCCAACGTCGTGCAACAGTGCGCCAAGTCGAAGCGCATCGCGCGCTCGCGTCGAACCTGCGTCTTCTGCGATCTGCTTCTTGAGGAGCCACGCATCGAAGAGCATGATCGAGAGGTCGGCAACCCGTGCGACGTGCCCCGCAGTTTCCGTTGGGTCGCGCAACTCCGCCATCGCAATCATGCGAAGAATCATCGAGCGAACGAGTTGCGCACGCTCGACGGCAACTGCCGCGAGCGACGCGAAGTGACCCACAAGTCTCTCGTCGTCGTCATCGAAACCCGTGCCATCGCCCGCATCGCCTGAGTGACCATCGACAAGTACAAACGCACCAAGCGCGCGATCGCGAGCCCGAACAATCGGCACCACAAGCGCACTGCGCACAGCGCTGCCGAGTATGGACTCGATGCCGATCGGCGGTGCGCCCTTTCCAGCAAGCGCACAGGCGTCTGCACCAAGGCGAATCACGTCGCCTGAAATCATGGCTTCGCCAGCGATCGTCGAAGCATCGAGCGCAATCGAATCGCCCCGGCGAATCCGCACGCCGTCTGCAAGGGCTTCGGCAACGCGCAGCGTTTCTCCACCCGTCGCTGACTTTTCCGCGAGAAGCACCGCTCCCGCGCGTGACTCCGCGAGCGCAACCGCCTCACGAAGAATCCGCGCCAGCAGAATGTCGAGGTCTTGCACCCGCGCGAGCTCCGACGAGAGTTGTGCGATCCGTTCGAGTCGCTCACGTTGCGTGTCGACGTCGACCACGAGCTCTCGATTGTCTTTCGCCAAGCGCGCGTTCGCCTCGTCGAGCAGCGCGTTTCGACGCGCAAGATCGCGCTCCGCACGTTCGAGCGAACGGAATGCCTGTGAACGCTCGCGTTGCGCACGCGCGACATCTGCGTGATGTTGAACGCGTGCGACGAACTCCTGTGCGGGCGGCAATTTCACGAGGTAGTCGTCAGCTCCACGCGCGAACGCATCCGCTTTGGTCGCTGCGTTTTCTTCCGCCGACAGCACCACGACCGAGGTTTCGGCCAGATCCGGTTCCCACCGATAGCGTTCGACCAAATCAAGCCCATCGCCATCAGGCATGTGAATGTCTTGCAGAATGACGGCAGGCCGAAGCGACTTCGCGCGCGCAAGCGCATCTTGCGCCTTCATGCACGATTCCAACTTCGCATCAGGAAGCACCGCGAGCAAACGGCGAACGCCCTCGATGATGATCGGCTGATCATCAACGACAAGCACGGTGAACGGGCGGTGAACGGTGTGCGACGAGGTCACGGCTCTAGGGTATCGCATCCAGAATCGCTGCCCGTACCGTCTTTCGCATGGTCTTTCGCATCGTCTTTCGCACCGTCGTTCGCACTGCCTTCCGCGAGCGGCTTCGACGCACGCTGCTTCGGCTTCCAACCCTCCGCGAGCCGCCAACATCGGTGAATCTTTCGATTGCGGAAATCTTCCGGGACCGATCGGTGGCTGATTTCGTGCGCGCCGAATCCGACAGGCACCGCCGCGGGATCGAATTCGAAACTCCGTGAGTTTGTCGAGAAGA
>JBJOHQ010000170.1:0-3793 GCA_046047595.1 Planctomycetota bacterium
TGTAGCTTCAGGCATCGAGAAGACGAAGTACGGGCCAGCGACTGGTTGCTTTCCGCCGAGGACGGATGCGATTTTGTCGGTCCAACCTGCGTAACACACGCAGCGGTCGATCGCGTGATCAACTTCGCGCGTCGCGTCAGCTTTGGATCGTCCCTCGATCGACATGATGAGCGACACAAATTCTGCGCGTCGCGCTTCGAGCATTTCTGCAAGGCGATAGATCACTTGTCCGCGGTTGTACGCAGTGGCGTTCGCCCACTTTGGCTGCGCAGCGTTGGCTGCTTCAACCGCGTCGCGCAGATCTTTGCGGCTTGCGTGTGAAGCATGCGCGATGACGCGTTTCTTCGCGTCTTTCACGGGAACAGTGCGACCACTCTCGCTGCGTGGGAACGCGCCGTTCACAAACAACTTCAGCGTCTTGGTCACTTCGACGCGCGACGACTCGCTCGTGTTCTTACGCATCGCACTCATCGCGCACCTCCGACCTTGACGTACGAGGAAAGCCCTTGTCGTCCACCTTCGCGACCGAAGCCCGATTCGCGATAGCCGCCAAACGGCGCACTCGCATCGAAGCGATTGAACGTGTTGAGCCACACAACACCCGCCGTCAAACGATTCGACATTTCGAGCGCGCGCGCGGCCTTTTCAGTCCAGACGCCTGCGCTCAATCCGTACGTCGTGTTGTTCGCACGTTGCACCGCTTCTTCCGGCGTGCGGAAGGTCATCACACTGAGCACGGGGCCGAAGATCTCTTCGCGTGCGATCGTGTGTGATGGTTGAACGCCGGTGAAAATCGTGGGTTTGCACCAGAAGCCCTTCTTTGGAAGCGTGCAAGAAACTTCGAGTTTCTGCGCACCTTCGTCGGAGCCAGCCTTCACGTAGCGTTGAATCGTCTCAAGTTGCGCCTTCGAGTTGATCGCACCGACATCGGTGTTCTTGTCGAGTGGATCACCAACACGAAGTTGTTGCATGCGACGTTCAAGTCGCGCGAGGAAATCGTCGTGGATCGACTCTTCGACGAAGAGTCGCGAACCCGCGCAGCAAACGTGGCCTTGGTTGAACCAAATGCCGCTGACGACGCCTTCAACCGCTTGATCGAGTGCAGCGTCGCGGAAGACGATGTTCGGGCTCTTTCCGCCGAGTTCGAGCGTGAGTTTCGCGCCGGTTCCAGCGACGGCTTTCGCAATCGCCTTGCCAACTTCGGTCGAGCCTGTGAAGGCGATCTTATGAATGCCGAGTTTGCCGCCGTTCTTTCCGGCGAGAGCAGTGATCGCGCGTCCGGCATCTGGTCCACCGGTGACGATGTTCACAACGCCGTCAGGAACGCCGCACTCCGCGAGAATCTCCGCGAGGAAAAGCGCCGTCATTGGCGTTGTTTCTGCAGGCTTCAAGACGCACGTGTTGCCGCAGGCAAGCGCTGGTGCGAGTTTCCACGCCGCCATCATCAGCGGGAAATTCCATGGAATGATCTGACCGCAGACGCCGACAGGTTTCGGTGTCGCGCCCGCGAAGGCGTAGGCGAGTTTGTCGCACCAACCAGCGTGATGGAAGAAGTGCTGCACGACAAGCGGCAGATCTTCGTCGCGCGATTCCTTGATTGGCTTGCCGCCGTCCATCGACTCGAGGACGGCGAGTTCGCGCGAGCGCTCTTGAATGCGGCGCGCAACGCGGAAGAGAATCTTCGCGCGTTCAGCAGGCTTCGTCTTCGACCACTTTGGAAACGCCTTGTGCGCCGCGGCGACCGCGCGCGCAACGTCCTCCGCGCCCGCATCGGCGACCTTCGCGATCGGCTCTTCGGTCGCTGGATTGATCGACTCGAAGTACTTTCCGGACTTCGGCTCGACGAACGAGCCTCCGATGAAGAGCCCGTATGAGGCTTTGAGCGTGGGTCGCACGCTTTCAGGCGCGGGGGCGTAGGCAAAGGGTGAGGTCGTCACGGAGTCGAGTCTAACGGGGCGCAGGGGGCGGTTGCGGTCTCGCGCGGTTTTGCGAGTGACGAATCTCGCGGGCGGGTCTTGGCGAAGCCCGCCGCATGACTCGATTCTTCCGAAGCCTCGCTGCACTCGTCACGCTGCCTCTCACTGCCTGCGCCTCGTTTGAGAGCGATCCGAACAAGATCCCGGAGCCAGTGAAAGGGAACGCGCAGGCTGCGCAGCAGGCTTCACCGAACTCGGCGCCAGGCGCGGTGACCGATGAGGCCGCACCTGCGAGCAAGGAATCGGTCGGTGCTGTCGGTGCTGTCGCGGCTGCCGCGACTGCCGCGGCGCAACCCGCGTATTCAGGCCATTCGGGACGCGCCTCGGAGCCAGGTGCCGAAGAGCCAAATGCGGTGCGCACGCCAAGGCTCGTGACGCGCGTCGGTGGCGACAAGGAAGCGTCGATTGAAATCATCGACGGCGTCTACCGCTTCGGACCGTCGCGCATCGAGTCGCCACTTCCGGCGGGGTACCCCGAACCAACGCCGCCGGGCGCGATTGATCTCAAGCGTTACCCGTCCGTCCGCCGCGCGGAGTTCGTTTCGTCAGGCTCGCCTGCGAGCGGCATGAACATGGGCTTTTTCCCGCTGTTTAATCACATCAAGAAGAAGGACATCGCGATGACGAGTCCGGTCGAGATGGACTACCGCGACATGTTCGATCCCGCGACCGGCAAGCGCGAACAGAAGCCGTCGATGTCGTGGACGATGAGCTTCCTCTATCGCACCGCAGAACTCGCGCCAACAGGCAAGGACGGCAGCGTGCTCATCACGGATCGCCCTGAAATTGAGGTGCTTTCGATCGGGATGAACGGCCCGTACGGCACAGGCGTCGTCGAGAAGGGGCTCGGGCTCCTGCACGACTGGCTGAAGGAGCATCCTGAGTACGAGATCGCTGGTGATGTTCGCGCGTTCCACTACAACGGGCCGTACATCGCCAATCGCGTGAAGTGGTCGGAAGTGCAACTTCCCGTCCGTAAGAAGTCGGCGTAAGCGTTGGCGAAGGCAGCGACTCGATCAAGTCGAGCCGCGCCAAACCTCACTTCTTCCCGAAATCCGTTCCTCCACGCCGCGCGGCTGAACCCGCGCGGTTCTTTTTGCCGACACTCTGCGCATGTCAGTCCAGTCCCCATCCTCCACCCAGTCGCCGTCGTCTACCGCGGGCTCGCGCCGCATCATCTGCACGCTTGATATTGGCGGTACGAACGCGAAGGCGCGCTGCGCCCATTGGAACGACAAGCGCGCGGCGCCGTCGGGTCCCGCGTATACACCCGAGCAACTCGCGAAGGACTTGCCCACGCTGCTCGCGGGCGAGAAGGTTGATGGCATCACGATTGGCTTGCCAACGCCGATTCGCGCGGGGCGCCCGCTGATGGACCCAGTCAACCTTGGTCCAGGTTGGAAGGACTTCGACTACCGCGCGGCGTTCGGTGTGCCGGTGAAGATTCTCAACGACGCGGCGATGCAGGCGATTGGCTCGCACGTTGCCGCGGGGCTGACGAACGAGAAGATGCTCTTCCTCGGTCTTGGCACGGGCCTCGGCAGCGCAATGGTCGTTGGACGGCAAGTGCTTCCGATGGAACTCGCGCACCTTCCCTACAAGAAGGGCAAGTCGTTCGAAGACTTCGTCGGAATTCGCGGTCGCGAGCGCAGCGGGACGCGCAAGTGGCGGGGCCATGTTGCGGAGTGCGTGAAACTCCTGCGCGCGGCACTCTTGCCTGATGTCGTGGTTCTCGGTGGCGGCAACTCGAAGGCGCTCAAGGATGTTCCCGCTGGATGCATCCTCGGTGCCAACTCGAACGCATTCCTCGGTGGTTA
>JBJOHQ010000171.1:0-2898 GCA_046047595.1 Planctomycetota bacterium
TCGAGTGGCCAGAGAAGATCGCGGATGCGATTCCTGCAGAGCATCTGCGAATCGCGCTCGATCATGCCTCGGGTGAAGTCGATGATTCCGCGAGTGCGCGCGAAGAAACGACTGTTGCGTCGACGAACGAGGGCGGCGCTGGTCGCATCGTGGAGATCGTGGCAAATGCGCTTCCGGAACGTGCCGCGCGCCGCATCTTTGAAGCGCTCGAATTGTTGGTGCGGGCTCCACAGTTGCGCGATTCGCGCTGCCCAACGTGCGGGCGGCCGACGAATCGAGCGACACCCGACGACGCAAACAAAGATGTCGAGCGCGGGCATGAAGGAGTAAGCGGGGGGACGGGCGAGGGAATGGGAGAAGGAACGGGCGAAGGAATAGGCGGGGGAGTTGCCCCCTTCTGTTCCCCCCGCTGTCGTCTGGCAGATCTCGGTGATTGGCTCTTCATGCGTCATCGCATCGCTGGGAGCGAAACGCCTGAGTTTGATGAGTGATTCGCGAGATGACCGGATGCACAGGCGGATCACACGACTGGATCATCAGGCGGGCTGACGGCGAAAATCTGAAATCGATGACCAACCGGCTGCCAGCCGAGTTCGCGGCAAATGCGATCGCGGAGCGCCGTGAGTTCGCGGTTCGTGAACTCGATCCGACGACCCGTTTTCATGCACACCATGCAATCACGCGGCTCGCGGCCGTAGATCAACTCGTAATGCGACTGCTTCGCATCGAAGAGTGACTGCGTGATGATGCCAGCGTCGAGGAGCAATCGAATCGTTCGATAGACCGTCGCCTTCGAGACGTCGTGTCCACGAGCGCGGAGATCGAGCAGCAACTCCTCGGCTTCGAACGACCCATCGCGCGCGATGATCGCGTCGAGCACATCCGCGCGCTCTTGCGTGTACTTCAGATCTCTGCTTTTCAAGAACCGTCGAAAGACTGAACAAAGCGGCGCGAACGCTCGCAGTTGCGGCGACTCCGTCGGCTCAAACGCATCAGGCCCGTCGACGCGGACGTTTGACACGGTCGGTGGGTTGGACGGATTGAGCTTCGGATCGTTCATCGCGGCCGATCGTAACGATCAGCGCACGAGATGGACGATGTTGGATGTCCGCGGGTGTCGGCAAGTGCTTGGGCGCCGACTTGCCTCCAGTAGCTCTCCGCAAAGCCTCTGCACCCCTACAACGTCTGATAATATGTATTCTGTTAAGTGGGACTTGGCCTGCGCGCGGGGACTGAAGGCGGTCCGCCGGCAGTCTCATCCGAAGCGTCAACTCTTGTTTGCACCCTGCTCAAGTCGTTGTCGAATCTGAGCCGCTTGGCTCGGCGCACTCGACGCGTCTGCGGCACGTGCCGCGACCTCGAGGAATTGGCGTTCCACTCGAGTCAGTGCCCGATCGCTTCCAACCAACGCGTCCACCGAACCAATGGCGGCCAACGCCCGATCTGGTTGCGCGAGTCCGAGGCACGCCAACGCGCATGTCGCCTTTGCCGCGAGGGTCTGAGGATGATCGCTTCCAAGTTCGCGATCAACGAGCGACGCGGTTCGTTCGGCGACCACAACGGCCTCGGCGAAACGCTTCGAGTCGACGAGGAACGTCGCGAAGTTCGCGTCATTTGCAAGCGTGATTCGACTCGATGGCCCGAGCACTCGCAGTGCGTCCATCCGTGCTTCACCAAACGCTCTTTCAGCTTCCTCACGACGACCAACGAGTGCGAGCGCGTGGGCGAGATTCACACATGAAAGAATCGAGCGTGGATCGTCGCGTCCACGCGACGCGAGAAACGCGGCGCGGTTCTCGGTGTACAGCCGAACGGCTTCCTCGAGTTCACCAAGTTCGCGAAGTGCGCCCGCAAGGTTGTTGCGCGCCGCCAAGGTATCTGGGTGTTGTGGGCCAAGAACTTCAACGAACCCAGCAACCGTTGGAGAAAGTAGCGCGCGTGCCTCAGCGACGGCGCCGCGCGCGAGCAAGATCTCGGCCAAGTTGTTGTCGGCGCGCAGCGTGTCGGGATGTCGCGCTCCGAGCGATTCCATGCGCGCGCGCGCAACGAGTCGCCCAATCGGTTCAGCGTCTTGGTGGCGTCCTGCTTCCGAGAGCACGAGCGCCAACTCCTGCTCTGAATCTCGGATAGTGCTTTCATCTGCGTTGAGTTCGCGCTTTCGGCGAATCGCATCGCGCAATGTTTGCTCTGCGAGCGCAAGTTCACCACGCGCTCTTTCGAGTGCAGCTCGGTTGTGCATCGCTTGCGCGGTGATCATGTCGTTGCCATCGATCGCAATCGCGAGTTCGCGCGCAGCTTCATCGAGACGCCCCCCCTCGATCAGCGCCCGTCCCATCGCGTTCGCGACGTGTCGAGTTGCTTGCGGACCAGCACCTGACTTCGCTTGCAACTGTCGAACAGCCTCGTATTGGGAGAGCGCGCCTTCCGTGTCGCCAGTGGCCGCGCGTGCGTTCCCAAGCGACATGCGAATTTCCGCTTCAACTTCGGGATCGCGCGTCGCTCGACCGAGTTCCGCTTGCGCCTCATTGAGAATGAGGTTGAGCAGCGTCGGATCGAGCCCCTGCGCAACCGCTGGATCAATCGCGGTGAGAAGTCGCTCGTTGAATCGCGCGACCTCGCGCCAGCGTGCCGCGTCGCGTTCGGACTGGATGTTTGATGCGATCAAAACGCCGGCCGCCACACCAAGTGCCGCCGTTGCGAGAATTCCCGCGCCGACCACGGCGCGATTGCGTTTGGTGAACTTCCGAATGAGGTAACTGCGATTCGAAACGCGCACGGAAATCGCCTCGCCGCGCAGCCAGCGTTCGAGATCGTCGGCAAGTTCATCCGGTGTGAGATAGCGTCGCGAGGCGGGTCGCCCAAGCGCCTTCAACACAATCCAATCGAGGTCATCTTCCA
>JBJOHQ010000172.1:0-3820 GCA_046047595.1 Planctomycetota bacterium
CACGCCAAAGGTCGCCGCCGCAGCGGCGACCGGAGAGAGCTTTGGAGCGCTCGCGACTCGCTTCGCAACTTGCTCGCTGTGGTGGGGATCGCGTCAAGTTTGATCAGGCTCATCCGCGCCACCCCCTCGCCGCCTACCATCGCCGCTTCCCCTTCGGCCGATGCGTGAGCTTGCCCCCCTTCTTCTCCCCGTCCGAATCGTGAGCGGATTCGCGCGCGGTTTCCATCCGGCGTCGCTGCCACCGATGCTGCGCATGACGTATGGCCGCGAACTCATCAGTTGGGCGTTCTTGCCACTGATGCTCGGCGCGATCGAAGGCGGCACCATCGGCATCGTCATCAAGAAAGCGTTCGCAGGTCAACCCGGCGTTGAAACCGAGTGGCTTGATCTCGCAACCGCGTGGGCGCTCGCCGCGCCAAACATCGCGAACCTCACGAGTTTCATCTGGGCAGCGCTTGCAAAGGGCCGACCGAAAGTCGCCTTCATCTCGTGGCTCCAAATCGCCGCGTGTCTTCTTGTCGCAGCAATCGCGCTCTTCCCGCGAAACGGCACGGGGCTTCTCGCAACCTGTATCGCGCTCGGACTTGCTCGCACCGCGTGGACCGGCGTCATCACCGTGCGCGCCGCGGTCTGGCGCAACAACTATCCAAACGCGAGCCGCGCGGAAATCGCCGGCAAACTCGCCACCGTGCAGAGTTTGTTCCTCGCTGCAGCCGGACTCATCGTCGGCCGCGCGATGGACCACAACCCCGACAACTACCACTACCTCTTCCCGCTGCTCGCAGTGTTTGGTCTGATCGGAAATCACATCTATCGCAAGGTTCGCCTGCGACGCGCGCGACAACTGCAACGCGCCGAACTCGACGGACGCAAGAAAGACGCTGGATTCAGCCCGATGGGGATGGTTCGCCTGTTGCGCGAAGATCGCCTCTATGCGCGATTCATGTGGTGGATGAGCGTGTTTGGTTTCGGCAATCTGATGTTGAGCGCGCCGATGACGTACGTCGTTACCGACGAACTCAACATGTCCTACACCGCGGGCATCATGATCAACGCGATCATTCCCCTCGCAGTCATGCCGTTTGCGATTCCGCTTTGGTCGCGCTTCATGGCGCGCACACACATCATCGAGTTCCGTTCCGTGCACGGTTGGAGTTTCGTCGTCGCGAGCGTGGCCGTCACACTTGCGTCCTATCTCCACTCCGTTGAACTGATTTATCTTGGCGCGGTACTTCTCGGCGTTGGCTACGCGGGCGGCACACTCGCTTGGAATCTCGGTCACCAAGATTTCGCGAGCGCTGATCGCGACGCGGATTACATGGCCGTGCACGTCACACTCAACGGAATTCGCGGAATCCTCGCGCCCATCGCCGCGTGGGGCATGCACCAATGGCTTGCGCCGCTCGGACAAGCGCCGTTGGTGCTCGTCACCTGCACCGTCATCAACGCGATTGGCGTGCTCGGCTTCATCTCGATGCGCCGCGCACTCCGCGCCTCACGCAACGAAAGCGAGTCCGCGCAGGCTGCCGCGACCTGATCTTGCATCGCGGATGGCCAGATAACACGCGCACGTTCGAAGTTCGTAAAGTCGCACGCTCGCGTTGTAACTCTCATCGCACAGCGCCGATCTCGCACATTGCTGCACGCACTTTTCCCTCGCAGTAAAGCGGCGGCTCTGTTATCGTTTCCGATTCTCCGCTTCCGAGGCGGCGAACCCCGGCTTCAAGTTTGGACGGCTGTCCGACCCGGTTGAACTTTTTCTCGGCGCGCGTCGGCTCGTTGCCCTCGCGTGGGAAACAAAGCACACATGGTCGACTTCAACCTGATCGAGGATCTCAAACTTCAAGACGGCGAAGTGGAGCGCTTGCTCCGCGAGGCCTACGGCGAAAAGGTCGCCGCTGGTGAAATGGACGCGCTCATCTCGCAAGAGATCAGCGGGCTCGCGCCGGGAAGCATCCTCAAGGGTCGTGTTGTCGGCTTCGCTGGTGATCACGTTGTTGTCGACGTCGGTCTCAAGAGCGAAGGTCACATTGATCGCAACGAGTTCGAGGACACCGATGTCGCCGTTGGCGATGAAGTCGAAGTCCTCCTCGAGAGCCTCGAAGACGAGTCGGGTGGCGTGCGCCTCTCAAAGCGCAAGGCCGATCGCATCCGCGGTTGGGAGATGATTCTCCAAACCCGCAAGGAAGGCGACGTCATCGAAGGTAAGTGCCTCCGCAAGATCAAGGGCGGCCTCCTCGTCGACATCGGCGTTCCGGTCTTCCTCCCCGCGTCGCAAGTGGATGTTCGTCGTCCAGGCGACATCGGCGAATTCGTTGGCAAGCCGATGCGCGCGATGATCCTCAAGATCGACGAAGAGCGCCGCAACATCGTCATTTCGCGCCGCAAGCTCATTGAAGATGAGCGCGACGCTGCGAAGAAGCGCCTCCTCGAAGGCGTCCGCGAGGGCGACCTCGTGCGCGGCATCATCACGAACGTCGCCGACTTCGGCGCATTCGTTGACCTCGGCGGTATCGACGGCCTTCTCCACATCACCGACATGTCGTGGGGCCGCGTGAATCACCCGAGCGAAATCGTTCGCATCGGCGACGAAATCGAAGTCAAGATTCTCAACATCGATCGCGAGCGCGAGAAGATCGCTCTCGGCCTCAAGCAGAAGGAAACTTCGCCTTGGGAGCAGATCGAAGCGAAGTACCCCGTCGGCTGCCGCGCGAAGGGCTCGGTTGTCAACCTCATGTCGTACGGCGCGTTCGTGCGGCTTGAAGAAGGCATCGAAGGCCTCGTGCACATCTCCGAAATGTCGTGGACGCGTCGCGTCAATCACCCGAGCGAACTCGTGTCGGTCGGCCAGGAAATCGACGTCGTCGTGCTCGACATCAACAAGGAGAAGCTCGAGATCTCGCTCGGTGTCAAGCAGACCGAAGTCAATCCGTGGGAACTCGTTGCCGAGAAGTACCCAACCGGCACCGTCATCGAGGGCAAGGTTCGCAACCTCGCCAACTACGGCGCGTTCATCGAGATCGAGCCGGGCATCGACGGCCTCCTCCACGTCAGTGACATCAGCTGGACGAAGAAGGTCGCCCACCCGAACGAGCTCTACAAGAAGGGCGATGTCGTCAAGTGCGTCGTCATCGACGTGGATCAAGAGAAGCAGCGCGTCGGCCTCGGCGTGAAGCAACTCACGGAAGATCCATGGGTCGAAGCGATCCCATCGGCGTACCGTCCGGGCATGATCGTCAAGGGCGTGATCACCAAGATCACCAACTTCGGCGTATTCGTGGAACTCGAAGAAGGTCTCGAAGGTCTCCTCCACATCTCGGAACTCAGCGATTCGAAGATCGAGAATCCGCAAGATGTGGTCAAGGTTGGCCAAGAGGTCGAAGTCAAGATCCTCCGTGTCGACACCGACGATCGCAAGATCGGTCTCTCGCTCAAGCGTGCCCAGTGGGGCACGGGTGCTGGCGAGAAGCCAGCGGGCGGCGCAGGCGGCGACGAGTTCGATCGTCCAGCGCGCAGCGGCCGCGCGGCTCCGGCGCGTGGTGGTCTCGACGATCACGGCGCGATGGGCAGCGACCGCTTCAGCTTCTGAGGCTGACGAACGCAGATCCCAAACTGGAAGATCAATCTTCCAGCAACTCAAAAACAATCCGGCCGCGGCGAATTCGCCGCGGCCGGTTTCGTTTTCTAAGAGTCCCTCAAACGCCTGCGTTCAGAGAACGCTGTTTCCGGTTGGACGCGCGATTGCGTAGAGTGCAGTCTGCAACGTCGTCGTTCGATTCGCCGATTGCGCAGGCTCAGCAGAGCGCGATGAACGCGAGCA
>JBJOHQ010000173.1:0-5755 GCA_046047595.1 Planctomycetota bacterium
GTCTTGCGGCCATTGCCGAGGAATAGCGTGGCGAATGCGCTGCGCCGCGAGCAACTCCCAACCCTCGGTCGCGTCGCGGCCGAGGATTTCACGCAGCGTGCGTTGCATGTCGGCCGCGATATCGCGCGAATCGTCGCTGTTTCTCGGGAGGAATGTTGTATTGGCGACGAAGAGACCGCGTCCGCTCGGTGCGTACGACGGCGCGATCGCGCTCATCGCCGCGCCATGGTTGAACGAGCCTCGTCCTGAGCCGTTCAGCACAAGCCACCGCGGGAGCAGAGATGCATCGGGTGTTGCAAACCACGCGGAAAACGTGCCACACCAGGCGGTCTGCGGGAAATCAGGCGCGATGGGCGCGAGCAGTCGTTCGAGATCGTGCGCCCCCGTCGCAAGGATCACCGCATCGGCTTCGATGCGTTCACCTGACGCAAGCACAACGGCCCGCGACTCGACACGTTCCACGCGCGAACCGAGCCGCACGCGCACCGATGGCGCCGCGGCCAACATCAACTTTGGAATCTCGCCCATGCCGTTTGCTGGAACACAAGCAAATCCTTCGGCAAACATGCGCAGCAGAAAATCGAGGCGACCTGCGTCGGTTGAAAGCGTCGAATCAAAGAAAACCCCGCCAAAGAAAGGCCGGAAGAAACGATCGATTGTCCGTCGCGAAATGCCCGCGGCAGTCAGTCGCGCGAGCGCCGTGGTGCCTGATGGTCCGGGGCCATCCGACGGCCCGCTGAGTGCGCGGCGCGCGAACGGGATCATCCGCAACGCATCGGCTGGCGGCACGACGCCGCGCAAAACCCCGGTGATTGCCGCAAGCGGCTCACGCAACGGATGCGCAATCGTCGCGGCGTGTGTGCCGTTCCAGACGAGTGCGCCTGGCATGAATGCCTTCAAATCAAGTGCGCGCAAGTCACAGTCTGGACGATCGAGAAAGCGCTTCGCCTCGGGATACGCCGAAAGGTAAATCTGAAACCCGCGGTCGATCGTGAACCCGCGGATCGTGTCACTCGCCACGCGACCGCCGACGCGATCCGCAGCTTCGTGCATCTCGACGGAGTACCCCGCGTCCGCGAGTGTGCGCGCAGCGGCAAGTCCAGCGATTCCGGCTCCAACAATGACGACGTGGCGGCTCATCGACCGCAGCGTAGCGCAGGAGGGCGTGGTCGTCGTGATGGTCGTCGTGATGGTCGTCGCCGCGACGCGCGTCACCGTGAGGGTTCGCGCGATTCGCCTGCGTCGCGCCCGCACCAAATCGCCCACTGCCGCACGACTTCAAAGGCAAGAACAACCGCCACGAAGAGAAACCCTTCGCGCAGCACGAGAAATCCCTCGTGATCGACGCGCGCATCCTCAGGAATCGGAACACCGAAGAAGACGCGCACAAAGCCGAGATACGACGCGAAGAAGACGCCCGCGAGGATGGGCACTGCGCCGAGCGCGATTGGCCAGGCGCGCTTCCTCACCGCGAGGCCCGTCGATCGCACCGCGCGTAATTCGCCGAGCGCGGTCGCGAGCACAAGCCCAACGAGTGCGGCGAAACCGATCGGATAGACCGCCGTTGGAAAGGCGGCCGGCGCGCCCGCTTGGACACGCGCGGCGAACATCGCACCACCGACCACGACGACGCTCGCGACGACAACGAGTGCCGCGCGCACCCACGATGCGCCGTCACCGTACATCGCGCCGTCGAGGAGGACGCGCGATCCACGCGGAGCGCGAAGCGAGCGCGTCCAATAGATCGCCCCCGCCATCGCCACGCCGATCCAACCCGCGACCATGTCGGCCAAACTAAATGTGCGCCCCAGAATCTCGAGCGACTGCGTGATTTCGTCAACGTACACCCACGCCGCGGCGGCGATCCATGCGACGAGCACCCGCCCACGCTGTGCCGCATGCATCGCGAGCCACGCGAGCGAGCCGAACGCAACGAAGTGCACGAACTTGTCGACCACACCTGCGCCCGCGATCCCAAAGCGCGGCCAGTGTGTCAACACCGTGATCGGGACGAGATACGCAACCAGCGCGATGCGCCACGCGCGCAATGAAGCGGCCGAAAGTTGATTTGTGTCCGCCGTGCCGCCCGCCGCGTGAGGCATGCGCACGTCCTTCAACGCACGATCCATCGCCCCATCTTCAGACATCGATCAGGTGCCTCGAGCCCGCGTCGCTGCGCGGAAAGGATGCGAAGGATCGATCGGTTCCCGTTCGGCGGAAACGTCGGCCTCAACAGCGCTCGGCTTTGGCTGCGGCTTCGCGTCAGGTTTCGTTTCGACCGAAGCATCCGACTTCGCAGCCGCTCGCGCGACAGACTTCACCGACGACTTGATTTCTGTCTTGAGATCCGGCTTGGCTTCCGGCTTGGCGGGCGCTTTCGCGGCGGCTTTCGCGCTCAACTTCGCAGCTTCGGTCTTCGCAACTTCAGCCTTCGCAGCGCGCGTCGTGGGAACAGCGCTCGTTTCGGCCGCAACCGTCTTCACGGGCGTCGACATCGCCGACATGCGCGCGTTCGACGTTGCCGATCGCGTGAAAGACCGTCCCGACGAACTCTCGCTCGAACTCGTTCGCGCAGCCTTCGCGGCTTTCGCAGCGCGCGCGGCAGCGGCGGTTTCCGGAGTAAAGCGATTGGCAACAAGCGCGGCAGCGGCAGCAGCAGCAGCGGCGGCGGCAGCAGCAGCGGCAGCCGCGGCAGCAGCAGGCGTGGGTTTCCCAGCGATCGCATCGGCGACACCATGTGCGAGTTCCCACTCACGCACGAATCGCTCGGCGAGCGCGCGGTAGTCGATCGCGCCTGGACACCACGGGGCATAGTCGAAAATGGTCTGTCCGAAACTCGGTGCTTCCGCCAATTTGATGTTGCGACGAATCGCCGGCATGAACACCTTCGCGCCGTCCCAGGGAAGCCCGCTGCCTTCGTGCTCGCCGAAGAAATTCGAAAGTTCCTGCACGACTTCGCGGCTGTGCGCGGTTTGCGATTCGTGCATGCAAAGCACAACACCGCCAACTTTGAGCGCGGGATTCAATCCTTGCGACAGCAATTGCACCGTTTCAAGCAACTTCGTCAGACCTTGCATCGCAAGGAACTGCGCTTGCATCGGGACAATCACTTCATCCGCGAGGCAGAGGCCGTTGAGCGTGAGAACGCCGAGGCTTGGCGGACAATCGATGAGTACGAAATCAAACTCGTCTTGCACCGCTTCGAATCGCGCGCGCAGAATGCGGTTGCGATCGGGGTGCGACGCGAGTTCAGTCTCCGCGCCCGCGAGATCGGTGGTCGACGGCAGCAACCAAAGATTGTCGCGCACTTGCACGACACAATCGCGCAACGGGCAGTCGTCATCGACAAGCGTGTCATAGACCGTGCGACCAACGCTCGCGCCATCGACTCCAAGGTGGAGCGACAAGTGCGATTGCGGGTCGAGGTCGATCAGCAGCGTGCGACGACCAAGCGACGCGATCGCCGCTCCGATGTTGACGGTTGAGGTCGTCTTCCCGACGCCGCCCTTCTGATTGAGGAGCGCCGAGATCCGCGGCGGAATCCGTTGCATGGGGCGCGAGTATAGAGAATCACGCGAGCGATCCGGCGCCGAGGCTGATTTCTCGCGGGAAGCGCTCACTCCGATGCGTGAATGTCGACCGAGATGGTCCGCGGAACCGCTGACCACGGGGTCGAGGCAAATGGCGCGTCAAAGGTCGAAAGGTCGCCGGGAACTCCGACCACGCGGCGGAATCCGAGCGTCACGAGCGTTTGCGGGCCGCTGCGATCAATCCACGACGGCGGCACGGGAAGGGCGACGCGCCAACGGTCGTTGAAGACGCGCACCGACGCGCCCGCGGTGTCGATGAGCGCGCCTGCGCCGTCGATGATGGAACCGTCGCGCGCCACCGAAATCACAGCTCCGCCGCGGCCTGCGATCTCGACGCGATCGGCACTCGCGGTCGACAAATCGGTCGCGCCGCGACACTCAATCAGCACTTCCCAACCCGCGAGTCGCGGTCGCAGTGAGGCGGTTGCTCCAAGCGCAAGCGTGGTCGATGTTCGCGCACCTGCCGCGACCGCGGGCAGATTCAGCGGCGCCACGAACTGCCCGATCGTGAGCCCCATCGGACGCGCGGCGAGGGTTGCGGGCGCAACGGGAATCAACCGAACTTGGTCGCGATTTTCAACGCGCAAAACATCCACGCTTCCGCTCGGAATCACCACGCCATCGATCTCCGCACTGCGAGGTCGTTGGATGCGCATGCGCAGCGTTTCGGTCGGCGGAACGATTGTGGCCACCGGCGGATCATTCTCACTGAGCGTCGCATCGCTCACCCATTCGACGCGAAGTACTTCGTCACTACTCGCTGGATTTGCGATGACAAGCACGAGGTCCTCGCGCGATTCTTCTTCAATCCAAAGGAGAAGCGGCGAACGAACACGCAGCCATGTGACGATCGCCTCGACCATCGCTTGCTCGCTGCGTTCTCGATCGAGTGCGAGCGCGAGCAGTGCTGAGAGTTCTGCGGGATCAGCAATCCACGCCGCAATCGGCGCGGGAGCCGCGGGCTCCGAGACGGTCGCGACGAGAAGCTCCGCCACTTCTGCGGCGGTTCCTTCGCTCGTCGCCGCGATGCGCGCGAGTCCGGCAAGCCAGAGCGCGTTGGAGGCGCGCGCGGCGAGCGCGTTCGGCGCGTCGAAGGACTGCTCCAATGCGGGCGCCGGCGACCAACCGCGCAACGCTTCGCCAATCAAGAATCGAAACCGTTCAAAGGGCAGCGCGGGATCGGGGCGCGAAAGAAGGAGATCGGGCGGCGCTTGCGGGTAGAGCATGCTTGCGCGCGCAGCGATGCGTCCGAGTAGGTCTGGCGGCGCGCGATCGTGCCACACTGGTTCGAGAGGCTGACCATCGACACTCAACGTCGAACGAACCGGAATGGTGTCCGGCAGCACGATCGCGACATACGCATCGCTCGCCCCTTCCGGCCGCTTCGTCTCGATGACGAGCGGACTCGCCGACTGCGCCCAGCGACTCGTTGCGACCGATCGAATGCGCACTGGCCAAAGGACTTCGCCCCGCAACCGCGTGATCTGCGCCGCACCCTGCTCGTCCGCGGGCGACTTCAAGACAACGTCAAGTGTTGCAGGGGCTCTCCCCTCGAATCGCACCGGAAGCAGCATTGGCTCGCCTCGCACTGCGGGAGGGCGCGTCGTGAGAAGTCGAAAGTCCGCACACACTGCGCGCGTACTGGAGCACACGGCGGTGATCGCGACGACGAGCGCGCAGAGGAGGCGATGCGTACCCGCGCGACGACGACAAGCAAACGGCCATGCGATCGCCGCGCCACCCGACTTTGGGCGAGCAGCCAATCGCCGCTGATTTGCGAGTACGCACGACGAAACGCTCATCACCTGTGGAGTCTACTCGCCCGTATCCTGCGCGCGATGCGCACGAAAAAACTGTTTCTTAGTGCATGCTCCCTCACGCTCACAGCACATCTCTGCAACATCGGTTGCAGCGGTGAATCGCCGAAGCCGAGCGCAAGCGCACCGCCAACACCTCCGGCGTCGGAGGCGGCGAAGGCGGATGCGGATGCGGCATCGAAGGACGTCACCTCGAAGGACGTCACCTCGAAGGACGTCGCCTCGAAGGACGAAGTCAAGATCATGAAGGAGTACTGGGAGGGAACCAAGAACCTGAAGTTCTGGAATGAGATGCGCCGCGACGAGAATGGCCGTTGGGATCGCAACGGCATCGGGCGCGCGTACTAC
>JBJOHQ010000174.1:0-4217 GCA_046047595.1 Planctomycetota bacterium
GCTCGCTGTCGCGTGAACCGCGCCAAAGGTCGCCGCCGCAGCGGCGACCGCGAATCACGAACAACAACCCAGTGCCCTGAGGATTCACTCCGAAGGGCACCGCCAAAGATCGCCGCCGCAGCGGCGACCGCTCAAATCACGACCGCGGCAATCAACGATGCGGCGCAAGAAACCCGATCGGCAAGGCCGTGCGCCCATCCACCGCCAAGTCTGCAAGCGCCTCGCCGATCACCGGCGCGAACTTGAACCCGTGGCCGCTGAAACCACACGCAACCGCGACGTTCGCGAACTTAGGATGCAGACCGACCACAAAGTGCCCGTCCGTCGACATGGTGTACATGCAGTGACAGGCATGATTGATCGCACGCGACGCGGCGATTGGGATGCGCTCCGCCGTTGCCGCGCTCGTTTCGGCAACGATCGCGGGGTCCACCGCATCGCCGATCGATTCCGGCGCCGCGTCGGGGCCACGTCCGTGGAGACCGACCTTCAAACCGCGAGGCGAACCCATGCCGTCGAAGGCAGGAATCCCGTAGACGGGCGGCGCACTTCCGCGATCGAAGAACCACACCGGCATCTCGCCCGCGTGCCAGCCGCGATCGCCCGCGTCGTCCATCCACACAAGCGTCTCGCGCGTCGGCCGCAGCGCAAACGGATTCGACGCCCCAAGCCCAAATACGCCAGACGATACGCCGGACGACGCGCCGGATGACGCGCCTGCCGACGACCCTGCTGACAAGCCCGGCATCCACGCACCCGACGAAAGCACTAACGCCCCCGCTTCCCATCCTTGGCTGGGGACGGACGACCCCGCCCCGCCAAAGACGCGGACACAGTGGCCGTCGCTCTCCCACCGCGTGATTGGCGTATTCCGCACGATCCTCGCACCCAACCGCTCCGCCTCTGCGAGCGCCGCGCGGATCGTCGCCTCCGGCCGCACGAAGCCACCGCGCGCTTCACGAACAATCTCCCAATCGCGCGGCACGGAGAACTGCGGGTAGCGCCGCATCAACTCCGCGCCATCGAAGTGCTCGACCTCAAGCCCGTGGGCACGCGCGCTGCGCAGCATGCCTGCCGACGCAGGATTTCCCGCCGTGCCGCCCATCACCACGCCGCACTCGGTCTTCAGCACCACACCCGCGTCGCGCTCAAGCCGCTCAAAGCCCTCGTACGCGCGGCGCAGCAGCGGCACATAGTCCGAGTGTTCGAAATAAGCGAGGCGAATGACACGACTGCCGCCGTGACCAGAGCCACGATCGTGCGGCGGCGAGAAGCGGTCGATACCGACAACGCGTACACCACGACGCGCAAGTTCAAGCAACGCCGCCGAGCCCATTGTTCCGAGCCCGACGACGATTACGTCGGCGATCACTCCGGCCATCGCATCGCGGTGCGTCATGAACCGCGGCCTCAATTCCAGCGCGCGAGAAGGTCCGCGAGATCCTCAGAGCCGACCACGCCATCGAGATTCATGTCCGCGATGCCGTTGCCGCCCCACGCCGAAAGCATGATCGTCAAATCGCTCGCGCCGACGGCTCCATCGCCATCGAAGTCGCCGTTGTTGTAGTTGCGCGCGGACACACTCAGCGTGATCGTCTTCTCCGTGAAGAGGCCACCCGAGTCCGTTCCGCGCAGCGTGATGGTGTGGGCGCCGACGGAGAGATTGCGCTTCGCCAGGAACCGACCTGTGCCGAGCGCGCCGTCGCGACTCGAAGTCCACGTGATCGCCGCGTCACCGAGCAGTTGGTCATCGATGTCCCATGCCGACGCGTGCAGCAGCACGGTCGAGCCCTGCGGGAAGATGGTCGCCGTATTTGGCGCGATGAAGTGCACATCTGGCGGCGCGCTGTTGCCGAACGAGTAGGTCGCACCTGCGAGTTCATCCGAAGTTCCGAGGCCGTCGCTCACACGAACGCGGAATCGCGCGTCGCGGCCTTGGCTCGCCGGAAGGTCCGACGCATCGAACTCGAACGAACTTTCACGGACACCAACTGCGATCGGAAGCCACGCTTCGCCGCCGTTTGGGCTGTACAGAAGATCAGCAATGAGCGCGTCGCCATCGGCGTCGGTGGCGTTCCACGAGATGCGCACGCGGCCTTCGAGGTGATCGACCGCCGGATCGAACGCGATCGGACCAGGCTGCGCAGGCCCGACATCAATGCCTGCAATCAGCGGCGCATTTGCCGTTCGAAGCATCTCAGCAAGCGGGCGTCCAGCCGACGAACTTCCCTTCGACTTCGTCCACTCACGAACAAGGACGCGCGCAATTTCGCGACCCTTCGTCCAACGCGGAAGATTCACAAAGAGCGACGTTGTGCTGTGGAGGTGCGACGGATCCGCGCAGCTCTCACGACAGGCCCGCGTGTCGAGCCGCACCGAGTGAAGAAGCGCGCCCGCGGCGTCGAATGCTTCGACCAGCACATTTCCCGCAGGGTTGTCGAGGGTCGGCACGACGAGCTCATTCGGCATCGCCGCGTCGAGCGTGACGCGACGCATCACATGATCGTGGACACCGGTCAAGCGCAACACCGACGTCGCGTCATTCGGAACATCCGATGCCGCATCCGTCGCGCCACCATTTTCATCGGCCGCGCTGCACGCGGAGCGCGCGTCGTTGATGCAGTCGAGATACGAACCCGACGCAACCCACGCCTGATTCGTCAGGAGGCCGGCAACCATGATGTCCGACTTTGTAGACGCCTGCACTTGCGCGATGTTGAGCGGTTCTTTCAGTTGATGCTCGACATCAAAGGACGCAACTCCGAGCGTCGTGGAGTTGTGCGAGAGTCCCCACAGGTGGCCGATTTCGTGGGCAAAAGTGCGTTGGAACCGCGAGTTTTCCGTGTTGCCGAAGGCCGCTGCACCGGGAATTCCGATCGCTTGCCCATTGCCGCTGAACGGATTGCCCGGAAGCCAACCGTAGATGAATTCAGGGCGTTCATAGCCAAGCGCAGGAATCGTGGTTTGTCGCAGTGCATTCAAGGTGTTCAAGAGCGCCGTGTTCGCCGTTTCGATGCTCGACGAAACAACAGGCGGCGTCACCGGCACGCGGTGGTAGTTCCAGTCGCCGGTCTTGTAAATGCCGCGCAAGAACGCGTCGCCGAATCCTGGTTCCATGAAGGACTGCTGCGGAAGCCCCGCGCCAAACGTGTAGTTCACAGGCACGTAGGCGATGTCCACCATCTTGCGGCAAAGAAACGACTTGTTGAGCACACTCGTCGTGTTGTTCGCGTAGTTCGTCTCCGCAAACGTGCGGAACTGGTTGACCGTCACGGTGAAATCGACGTCGGTCGATTGCGGCGGGAAACAGATGAAGTTGAGGGTGTCGTTGATGTTTGCGCTGTTCGGCGAAACGGGTGCCGTGATCGGGCCGTTCGACGAGTACACCGGCGAACTCGGAATCTCGACACCGTTCGCGTAAATGCGCAGCACCGCGTCGACGCCAGCCTGCGCGGTCGTTTGCCCATTCAATGAAATCTTGACGCGCACCGCGGTGGCGTTGCGAGCGATGAGCGGCGTCGTGCCCGCCGCGGCCTGAAACCCTTGCGTGATTTCGATCGCGGAAACCGACACATCGACCGCATGCGCCGCGCTCGCGAGGATGAACGAGGCCATAAACGAGGCCATGAACGAGGCCATGAACGAGGCCAAGATTGGCGCGCTGCGAGGCGTAGCGAGCAAACGGTGACCGGCACGAAGGAGGGCTTTCGACATCCGCACACTCTACTTCCGCTTGGGTGAGATCCAACTGAAAGCGCGCATTTGCATGAGGTACAGTTGCGGAGCATGGCTGACGAACCCGCCCCTGCCGAGACGACTCCACGCGGAGACCGCGGATTTACCGCGATTTTCACCGCGTTTCTCGGGTTTGGACTGCGCGCGTTCGGCGGACCCGTCGTGCAGATCCAAGAACTTCTCGCCGAATTTGTGCATCGTCGCGGCTGGACCGACGAGGCGCGATTTCGCCGCGCGCTCGGCGTGTATCAGGTGCTTCCCGGCCCAGAAGCCCATGAAATGTGCTGTTACCTCGGCACCGTGCGCGGAGGGCGGTTTGGTGGAATCGCCGCGGGCCTTGGATTCATGCTGCCAGGGCTCGCGCTCATGCTCGTCGCGAGTGCGCTCTACGGCCTACTCGATTTGAAATCGCCGCCCGTTGCGGGCGCGATGGCAGCGATGCAGATCGCAGCGTGCGCGCTCATTGTTCGAGCGGTGATCAA
>JBJOHQ010000175.1:0-4419 GCA_046047595.1 Planctomycetota bacterium
ATTCACTCCGAGGGGAGCTGGCCAGAGCGAGCAAGTTGCGAAGCAGGTTGCGAGCGCTCAATCTCTTCGCGGTCGCCGCTGCGGCGGCGACCTTTGGCGTGGTCTACACCAAAGCGAGCGAAAGCGAGCGCTCAAGCACGGGTGCCCGATGTCTCGAGGTGTGAGCGCAGCGAGCGCCGAGAGCCATCGGAACCGTGGACGCTCAAGTTTCGCTTCGAGTGTCGATTTGAGTTTCGTGCGTTGTGCCAATGACGTCGGACGTCATCCGTTCCGATGGCTGTCGATCTCACTGCGTTCGATCAACAGACATCGGGCACCCGTGCCTTCGCGGTCGCCGCTGCGGCGGCGACCCCTTGCGTGGTCCCCGCCAAAGCGAGCAAGTTGCGAAGCAGGTTGCGAGTGCTCAAAAACGAGCGCGGAGCAGAACGAAGCGCGAGAGGATGATGCGAGGTTTTGGCCGACGTTTCGTGTGGCATCACCTCTGGTGATGGCGAGACGCAAATCCCGAGCCGACGTTCAGTTGTGGAATTGGCTTTGAGGGCCAGCGTGGACCGTCGCCCGTGTTCTTGCCTCTGGCCACTACCTCCTGCTTCGCAGGGGGTAGTGCCACACGAAACGACCTGCGACTCCGGAGTCGATTTCTCAGGCTTCGCTGCGCTCCGCCTTCGGCTGCGAAACTTGATCCCACGCAAAAGCGGCGGTCGCGAACCAAAGGTTCGCCCCGCCGCTGGTTGCACGTAAACAAACAGGTCGCGGTCGCCGCTGCGGCGGCGACCTTTGGCGTGATCTACACCAAAGCGAGCAAGTTGCGAAGCAGGTTGCGAGCGCTCAAACTTGCGAGCGCTCAAACTCGACGCCATTCCCGACAAAGCGAGCGAAAGCGAAGCGAGTCGCGAGCGCTCAAATACGTCAGGGCTGTCCGCCGGTCGGCTGAATCGGATACGGGCTCAGCGCGCTTGGCTTGTCGGTCAGCCAGAAACGACCGAGGTCGTTCCACATGCTGCGGAGATCCTGATTCGCGTTCATTGCCCAGTTCACATCGACGTCGACCGGGCGCTCCGAGGTGTTCATCAACTCAGGCGTGAGATTTCCCGTGATCGACTTGAGGTCGGTGTTATTCGGGTCGGAGGCGCAGCCAACGAGTCCGAGGGCGAGAAGGGCAGCGGTAGCAGTCGCGGTCTTACGAATCATGAATTCTTCCTCGAGGTCGCGCATCATGCGGGAACGTTGGCGGTGTGTCAAACGATCAAAAAGTCGGCACGCAGAGAGAATTTGCGGGCGAAAGACCGGACGAGCTCCGTCTACACTCGCACCCGACGCCTCGCGACCCCTGCGGGCGGACTGCTAGGCACATCGCCTCGAACCTTGCTTGACCCCAAGGGATCGGCGAGTTCCGCGACGAAGACCAGGCCTCCTTTGTGCAACGCGCATCGAGTGGAAGGTCGGGATCGATGGACGTCGAACCCACCTTGCATTGGGGTTCGAGCGCTCGTCCCTGGCTGGCGCGGCTACCCCATCGTGGGTGTCGCGCTCGGAGACGTTTCGTCTTCCGAATCCTCCCGACGGGGTCGCGGGGCGTCGATTCGATGGGGCACCCGCGCGCATCGGGCGAGGTTTCCAAGCCGCTCAACGGCTTGGCACCTCATTCACTCTTCGGCGTGCGCTGTTCCATCCATCGACGAGCTGGCGACGGCGCATTCATGCGCTCGATGACGACAGGAATCTCAATGCTGCCCTCGAATCGCCGCGCGAGAACGATCGCGGGGGCGTTTCGCTCGTCATCGGTTGCGAGGTATTGCGCGTAGTTGGCGAGTTGCGCGTCGCCCCGAATGCGAAGCGACCACCGCGTGTCGATCGCGCTGTCCTGATCCGTCGGCGCGGCCCAAAGTCGGCCGAGTGCCTCGGCGTCCTCTTCCGAAGGCAACCAACGCGGCGACGCTCCCGCAATGCCGCCGCGCCACCAAATGCGGCTCGTGCGGCGCGGAACGCCATCTTCAAGGAGTTCCACCACAAGCCCGATCGCGACATCGGTGAAGCGCTCGTCGGCGGTCGCTGCGGTGTTGAAGCGAAGTCCTGCGCGCGGCGTGCCCGATTTCCACACAACGAGACCTTCGGCAAACGCGGCGGCGATGGCGTCGCGCAGTTGAGCATCCGTTTCGGCAAGCAGGGTGCCGGTTGGAGGTCGTGCAGACCGGGGTGCGGGAATCGCAATCTCAACGGGCGAGGAGTCTGTCCATGCTTCATCGCTGCCGCGGATCCGATGCGAAAGCGTGACGGAACACGTTGTCCCGAGGAGCTCGGGGGTTGTCGCGAGCAGCAAGCCCGGCGCGCGGCCACCTGGCTCGAACCTCGCCTCGCGCTGCGTGCCGTCGGCGAACTTCACAGTTGCGCGACCTTCTACGAACGATGGCCACCACACTTCTGCATCGAGCGCAAGAAGCGGGGCGGTCGAGTCGCCTGGAAGGACATCGAGCGAGATACGCGGTGGCACATCGATGAGCGGTAGAAGTGACGCATCATTCCGCGGCACTCTCAACAGCAATGCACGTCCAATTTGGCCGTATTTCGCCTTCCAAGTGTCGCTCGAAGGTGGTGCATCGGAGTCGCCTTCCGCGAAGACGCGCACTGCCCGCGCGAGTTGCGCCTCATCGAGGCTGCCGGCCGAGATGCGCTGCGCGAGTTCCCACGGTGCGGATCGATAGCCGCCATCGGCAAACCACGGTGTTGCCGAGAGCAAGACCGACGTTGGTGCGACCGACCACGGCCCGCGATCAAGAAAGCGCGTGCGCGCCGCAAGTGCGATCGCGACGACGCCGAGAAGTGCGAATACTCCACGCCAAGGTGAGCGCCGCGTGCGGGAAACATCATTCTCGTCGCGCGCGAGATGACCGCACTCGGCGCAGCGGAGACCGCTTGGTCCCAATTCGTGCCAACAGCGGGGGCAACGTCGTCGGCCGTGTGAAGCGTCGCCTGCGAAACTCCGAGCGGCAAGCGCGGTGAGCAAAACAATGCCCGCGAACGAACCAATCGACAGAAGCCAGGAGAAGAGGTCGGACATGCTCGGGTTCGCGAAAAAGCACGCGCGGAAACGAGCACCGCTTTCAGTGTGCGTTCACGCAGCCTCGTCAGCGTACGTTCATGCACCCTTCCGCGTGCGCGTCACTTCACGTCACTTCACGAATGCCCAGCGGATCAGTTCCTTCGGCGTGGGTGGCTTGCCCTGCATGAGGACGCCGACACGGAAGATGCGCGCCGCAACCCAAAGCATGCCGTAGGCGCAGGCAAAGCCCCACACGATGGACACCGCCGTTTGCCAAACAGGAATTGGCTCGGTTGCAGCCGTCAGGCGCAAGATCATCACGAACGGGATCGCGGGTGGGATGAAACCCGTCACCGTCGCGAGAAGGCCGTTCGGGTTGTCGATGATCGGCGCCCACAGCATCAACGGAACGATGAGCACCATCATGACGGGCGTGACGAGCGATTGCGCCTCGCGTAGATCGCTCACGGCGCTACCGACCGCAGCCATCATCGCGCTCACCATCACATACGCCATGACGAAGTACACCGCGAGATAGACGAGATGGACGAGCGGCACAAGGTCGAGCATTGCTGCGGCCGAAAGACCTGCGAGTCCGAGTCCGCCGTACATCACGAGCATGACAAGACTGACGAGTGAGTAGCCCGCGATTTTGCCGCCGAGAAGTTGCATCGGGCTCACAGCTGCGAGCAAGACTTCCATGACCTTGTTCGACTTCTCTTCGATCGTCGTCGTCAGCAAGTAGTTCGCGCTCGTGAAAATCGAAATCCACAAGAGCATCATGAATGCGCCGGGAATGATCAGGCGAAACTCGGTGTGCTCTTCGGCTTCTGCGCCCTTCGGGGAAATGCGCGTAGCTGCGGGTTCAGGTACCGACGCAAGTCGCTCGATCAGTGCGGCATCGACGCCGCTGCGTGCGATGCGCTCTTCTTCGACGGCGCGGCGCAGCGCGCGCGAGATTTGTCGCACATGCTTTGGCGAGAGCGAACTTGGAATGAGCAGTTCGATCGGCTTCGATTCTGTGGCTGGATCGAGTGCTGCGTCGGTGATGACCGCGCCTGCAAGCACGAGCCCGTCGCGCACTTCGGTTTTGACCTGCGCTGTTGCTGCGTCGAGTGTTTCGCGTGACGACTCACCGCGCCACTCCACTTCGATCTTCTGCGGCGTGAGGTCAGACAAACGCGACATCGCATCGGCGGACGTCGCAGGATTGGTCGCGCCATCCTTCGGCATCGTCTGGAGTTCATCGGCGATCTCTTCAATCGACGGTGGCTCGGCGAGAATCGCTTTGGCGCGCGGAAGAATCGAGCCCGAGGGATCGATCACGACGATCGTTCCGACGAGCGGAGGCGATTCGCGCGAGAGAAGCAGTGGCATCA
>JBJOHQ010000176.1:0-4556 GCA_046047595.1 Planctomycetota bacterium
ACCGACGCCAAGGGCATGCTGTACGAAGTGCAGGCCGAACGCCTGCGTTTCGCGTTGAATGCCGATCCTGCGCGGCCAGGCAATTTGCGTCCTTCGAAGGAACGCTTGAAGAGTGCGTTCATCGAGCCGCTCGTGGTCGGTAAGGAACTCGTCGTCTCGGGCCGCGGCCACGGCCACGGCGTTGGGATGTGCCAGTACGGTGCCGAAGCGATGGCGAAAAAGGGTGCGAAACCCTCGGCGATTCTGTCGCGCTACTACCCCGGCGCCGATCTCGTGAAGGCGTACGCCTGACGCGATGATCCTGACATGCGGATCCTGACGCGATCTGCCTGAAGCGATGCGCATTTCCGTGCGATCTTCCCCGTCGGCTACATTTCACACATGCACGCAGTCCATCCAGGAAGCCGCTTGCGCGAAGCGATGTCGCGCGGCACCGTTCTCGTTCCAGGGAGTTTCAACGCGTTGGTCGCGCGCGCGGTTGCGCGTGCTGGCTTTGAAGCAACGTACATCTCGGGCGGCGCGACGGCGAATGTTGCGGGCTATCCCGACATCGGGCTCATCACGCTGACCGAGATGTGCCGCACGATCCGCGAGATCTCCGATGCGTCGGGGCTTCCGGTGATTGCCGATGCGGACACGGGTTATGGCGAAGTGGAATGCGCGATCCGCACGATCGTCGACTACGAGCGCGCAGGCGCGGCCGCACTTCACCTCGAAGATCAAGTCTTCCCGAAGCGTTGCGGGCACCTCGACGGGAAGGATCTTGTTTCGGCACAAGACATGGCCGACAAAGTTGCTGCGATGGCCGCGCGACGGCTCTCTCGCGACTTCGTCATCATCGCGCGCACCGACGCGCGACATGTCACGGGGTTCGACGACATGATCGCGCGCGCGAATCTTTATCGCGAAGCAGGCGCTGATGTGATTTTCCCTGAAGGCTTGCACGACGCCGATGAATTCGCACGTTTCATGAAGGCCTCGCAGGGCGCGACAATCGCGAACATGACCGAGTTTGGAAAGACGAAGTACCTCACCGAAGCGGAGTTCCGTGCACTCGGCGTCGCGATCGTGATCTATCCGCTCTCCTTGATGCGCATCGCGATGAAATCGGTCGAGGATGCGCTCGCCGCTTTCCGTCGCGATGGTGGATTCCACGGCACGCTCGAAGAGATGCAATCACGCAAGGAACTCTACGAGTTGCTCGCGTACAAGCCTGGCGACGAGTGGCGTTTCCCTGCCAATCGCGCGTGACGGCCGCGTGATACAGCGACGCGCGTCGCTTCTTTCGCCATTCACTTCGAAGCAGGTTTCGTCGGTGTGTTCGACGAGTTTGTGCCGCTTGGCTTGCTTGGCTTCGGCGGCGGTGGTGCTTCCTTCGGCGACAAGAGATCGAAGTCAAAATCGTCGCCCGCTTTCGTGCGTGTCCACTTGAGGACGAGTTCGCGCGGTGCGAGGCCGCGCGTATGAACAACGGGAGGCGTGGGGTGCTCTGCTTCGAGCTTTTGCTCTTTCTTCGTTTGCCGCGACGGCTTCGCAGGAATCAACTCGAATACAGGCTTCGTCTTTGCAAGCGGATCTTGCGGGATATCAAGCGATGAATCATCCGCGCGCATCTCTTGCGTACGTCCGTGCACCGACACTTCCATCACGAAATCACGCTGACGCAACTTCGCGAGAAGGTCGTCGAGATCGCTCGCGGTTTCGCCCGCGCGTGCAAGCGCGCGCAACCCTTCCGCAAGAAACGTGAGCCGCATCGCCGCAGTGCCGAACGCGGTTGGTTGCGTGGCTTTTGCCCAGTCTTTCCACGCTTTTTCAAAGCTTGCGATGTCGTTCGTTCCAAACGCCTGCACAAACGCGCGCTCGCTTGGCATCCCTGCATGAATGAGTTTGAGATAGCCCTCGAATCGCGGTTGATAGCGGCCGTCTTCGGCGGTTCCGAGGAACTGAATCATCGACCACGATTGCATGTACTGAATCGACGCGTTGCCCGCCGCGACGTTCGAGTTCCATTCGTCGCTCGACATTCGCAAGAGTCGAAGAAATTCAAGCGTGGTTCCACGATCAATCGCACGCTTGATCGCTTCTACGGGTCCCGGACTTGCTTGCCCAAGAATCACACGGCCATCGACCACGACCGCTTCACCGAAAAACTCCGCGAGTCCTTCGTTCACCCACATCGGAAGCGTGTTGGTGAAACGGCTGAACGCATACTGGTGAAACCCTTCGTGCTGAATCACGTGAAACACGCGCGTGCGCGGCAAACTCTCGACGAAGAACGCAAGCGCCGCGCCGCGCGGCGACATGAAGAACATGCCGCCAGAACCAGTCGCGTTGATGCCATAGGTGTTGCGCAAGACGTCGAGGTAGTCGCGCTCGCGCGAGAACATCAAGACGAACGGCACTTCTGGTGCTTGCTGCGGAAGATGTGCGAAGCGCTTCGCGTACTCTTGATAAAAGAGATCGAGGTGCTTCGCGTAGACCTCGGTTTCATCCTTGGGGAGATCGCTGAGAATGCGATAGTGCCGCGATCGTTGCTCGCGACCCGCGCGTTGATAGAAGTCAGAAGCAGAGGATTCGCGGCTTGATTGCGCGTGTGCGTTCGTCACCAACAACGGCGTGGCGGAAGTTGCCGCGAGCAGCAGGGCGCGCGCGACGAACGCAGCGCAACGCGTATGGAAGAGGGGAATCCAAAATCGTTGCTTCCTCGGCATTCGGGCAGTCTAGTTCTCGTGGCAATGTGCTCGGTTGTGGCGCGTCGCGTCGCAGGTCAGGGGCGATAAGCGCAATTTCGGTGGAGATTTGCGGAAACGAAACGAAGAAAATCGTGGAAATTCTGGGGTTCCTGGCTCCGTTTTCGCTCAGGTGCGGAACAATGAGCGCGTCGGAGAAATCCGACCCCGCAAGTCGTTAGGGACGATTTGCGTTCGCAAGTTCTTGGGTTGAGGGACCTGAGAACGGGCGGAGGTAAAAAGGGACGGCAATTCGGAATCTAGACCGGGTTGCCAGTGAACGGCGGAAAGGGAACCTGCCGCTCACAAGCTCACGTTCGGGGACGCCTGGACGTGAGATTTCTCGGAGGGCCTTGGATGATGCGCATGTGAAAGCTCGCGCGTGATCGAAGGAACGGGATAGGACTCATGCGCCGGGAAGCGCATGAGACCGAACAAGGGAACGCGCCGCGTGTCGAAAGGGACACGCGGCGCGTTGTTTTTAGCGCGACGAGTTTGAGCGCTCGCAACCTGCTTCGCAACTTGCTCGCTCTGGTGTGAACCGCGCGAAACTGAAGCGCCCGCTCTCGCTCGCTCTGGTGTTGGATGAAGCTGGACGAGGCCGAAGGCGGAGCGCAGCGAAGCCTGAGCGATCGATGTCGGCCTCGTCGGTCGTTTCGTGTGGCACTACCTCTCTGCGAAGCAGGAGGTAGTGGCGTGACATGCGAATACACACGCCGCGCCAATCGAAGATGGCTGCGTCGCGCGTTTCCCCTGGGCGTTGCCATCACCAGAGGTGATGCCACACGAGACGTCGCTCTTCTCCCAACATCATCCTCTCGCGCTTCACTGCGTTCCGCGCTCGTATCTGAGCGCTTCGCAACTTGCTCGCTCTGGTGTGGATGACGCCAAAGGTCGCCGCCGCAGCGGCGACCGTAAGAACTACCCGCGCTCACTCCGTCACGCGTTCGAAGATGTACGGGCCTTTCTTTGCGCCCCACACTTGCGCGCCCGACGCGTCGAATCCGCGGTCCCATGTGCGCAACATCGAGCGTGTCAACCACACTTCACTCGTCGCGTACTTCGCGCCGCGCAATGAACTCAAGCAGAGGTCGCCTTCAGTTGCGCCACTCCAAACGCCGTCGCTGCCGTCGGCCGCCGGAGTGAGCGTGATTGCGCAGCCTTCCCGCGCGATGAGCGCCTCAGGCGAATCGCCCGCAAAGCGCGTGGGATCTTTCCACGCGCCGATGCGTTCTGCGGCATTCGGGAGTTCAAACACTTGGCTCTCGACCTTCGGAGCAGCAGGCCCCGCAGAGCGATCGACCAGTCGATAGATGCGCTGTCGATACGGCTTGTCGAGCGCAGTCGCCATGGCCTGCTCAACATAGATCCACGGCCCGTCGCCGCGGTCAGTCCAAATCTCCGCCATGTGGAGTTGCACTTCAAAGAACTCAGGATCCGCCTTCGCCTGCGCGGCACTCGTGAAATGCCCAACGAGAACCGACGCAACGTCGGTGGTCGGGTTCGAGCCCCCGTGTGGCGCGGTCGCACACCCGCCGAGCCCCATGACAGCGGAAAGACCGCAGGCGAGGAGGGCGAGCGGGTATCGACGGACAGCAAGCGAGAGTGAGGCCAGCGAAAGCATGGCGCAAATCTAGCGCGGATTGGAGCGGGTCTGGGGGCCATGGATCAGATCGAGACCCAGTCGAGGTCCGCTCTCGCCTCGCCCCAGCGGGCCGAAGAAGTTGTAGACTCATCTCTTCGTGCGCGGCTTTTTGCCGCGCGCGGGCCGTTCAAACATGCGCGCAAGAAGACGCGCGAGGAGATACGAGATGAGCACCGCACCCG
>JBJOHQ010000177.1:0-5920 GCA_046047595.1 Planctomycetota bacterium
AAACTCTTCGCGGTGTCGCTCGGCGTCATGGCGCCGTGGCCGATCTTGGCGATCCTCGCGACGAAGTCATCCTTCGACACGTCGAGCGAAGCAGCGCTCCTCTTCGGCGGTCTCACCGGGATACCACTCTTGATCTTCGCGCTCATGGGCCTCTCCGAAACTGCGTTCGCATCGCTGATCTTGATCGTGTGGCTCGCCGCGCTGATTGGCCCTCATCTTTGGTTCGCGCGGCGTGTGCCTTCGCGAAACACCGTGTTCGCTGTCATCGGATTACAAACGGGCTTCTCATTCGCCCAAGCGGCGCTCGGCGCGCTGATGATTTTCGGAAAGTCGGTGTGACGACGCGTCTGTTACGGTCTCGTCATGCATCGACGAGCAACGGCCTTCATCGCTTCAGCGATCACACTCGCGTCGTCGCAATTCTTCGCTGCGCCTGCCGCTGCGCAAGTCGATTACAACGAGAGCGGTCATCCGTGGACGCAACGCGCGGAGAGCGGTCCTGACGCCGAGGTTCCCGGTTGGTTCTACAACCTCGGTATCACAGGTATGCGCGCGGAACTCGTGGCCGACGCGCCGAAGTCACTGGTCATTCGACATGTGTTTGCGGGCACTCCCGCAAGCGGTGTCGTTCTTGTCGGTGATCACATCATTGGCGCGGGCGGTCAGCTCTTTCGCGAGGCGCACCGAGATGGTTACGGCGAGGAAGTCTTCGGCGCGACGGGGCCGATCGAGGAGTTCGCGGCCGCGCTCGAGGCTGCGCAGAAGGGAGAACGCCGCGCGCGCGAAACTCCCGCGCGCGAAGACGCCACTTCCTCGCGAAGCGTCGCCGCGCCTTCGTGTCTGGCATTGGAACGACGGTGCGTGGCGCATGGCCGCGTATGCGTCGCTCAACATGCCCCAGAGGCGTCCCGCACCAACCACCCCGACATCCACGGGCGATGCGGCACTCAATGCGGAAGGGCAAGCGCTCGTCACCAAGTTTCTGATGTCGCAGTACAAGCAGGACATCAAGGCGTTTGAGGCGATGCTCGACACGCGCATGCAGTCCATCAACTTCAAGGGTCAGAAAGTTCGCGCGGATCTCATCAAGGGTGCGGAGCATTCGACCGCAGAAGCGGCGCCCGTCATCAGTGACGCGCGTGCGACGCGTTGCGGCGATCTCACTCTGGTCACTTACACGCTCGCGATGGGGCAGAAGGTTGGCTTCAGCACGCTGCCGGCCGATCCCGCGCCATGTATGGTCGTGTTTCAAGGATCTGCGGAGTACGCGAAGGTGATCGCGACGGCAAACACGAATAAGCCGAAGTGATGGGGTGCATCGCGGTTGAATCGCGGGCTGTGATCAGGTCACGGAGGCGCGATTGACTCGTGGCATGGGATGCGCCGCGAGCGCATGTCACATCCGCGCGGCGGTGGTTGGACCGGCAATTCCGACGAGCCGAGACAAGTGGTGTGAAGCAGCGCAGGAACGCGGCGCGCTCTGGAGAATTTCAGGCGCCTGCCTTTGTCGCCTCAGTCCTTTGTCGCCTCGAGGTCACGTGGCAGGGTGCCCAACACGGTTTTGCCGCAGGCAAGTGGTGGTAACCAGAAGTCAGCGCGTGAACTCTGCGAATCAGTTTGAAATCGCTTGGCGCGCACGAGGTGCGGAATTAGGCTGCGTTCAAATTCGCGCCGCACGTGCGGTCAACTGTGTTGGCTCGAAACATGGTGGAGTGTCGCGGTTGGCTGAAGTTCTGTCGCTCTCGCGGCAAGAGATGAGGATGAAACATGTTCGGATCGGAAGCACTTGACACACTGAAACTCATGCGTGGAACAACGGTGCATGCGGTGCGCTTGTCGAGGTCTACCTCGAGGTCTACCTCGAGGATCGCGATGGGTGCGGCACTGGCGCTCGCGTGTGGAAGGGGAGCATCCGCCGATCGCGTCGTCGCGTGTTGGGGGTACAACAGCAACAATCAGTGCACCGTTCCCGAGGGGCTGGGGAGCGTCGCCTCGATCGCGGCGGGCACCGTCCACACCGTCGCGCTCATGAGTGACGGCTCGGTCGCGTGTTGGGGGCTGAACAGCGACGGCCGGTGCGACGTTCCCTTTGGGCTGGTTGGCGTCGCCGCAATCGCCGCGGGCCACCAACACACCGTCGCGCTGAACAGCGACGGTTGGGTCGTGTGTTGGGGATCCAACGTCGAAGGCCAATGCGTCGTTCCCGACGGGCTATCGAGTGTTGTCTCGATCGCCGCGGGCATCTTCCACACCGTCGCGCTGAAGAGTGACGGCTCGGTCGCGTGTTGGGGGAGCATGACCGAAGGCCAGTGCAGCGTTCCCGCGGGGTTGGGGTTCGTCACCTCGATCGCCGCGGGCGGCTACCACACCGTCGCACGGAAAAGCGATGGCTCGGTCGCCTGTTGGGGGCTGAACAGCGACGGCCAGTGCAGCGTTCCCGCGGGGCTGGGGAGCGTCACCTCGATCGCCGCGGGCCACTACCACACCGTCGCGCTGAAAATCGACGGCACGGTCGCATGTTGGGGGCGCGACAAGTATCTCCCGTGCACCGTTCCCGCGGGGCTGGGAAGCGTCGCCTCGATCGCCGCGGGCCTCTTCCACACCGTCGCCATCCGAGAAACAGATTGCAACAACAACTCCATCCCCGACGCGCAAGAACTCGACGGCCACGACTGCAACAACAACCAAATTCACGATTCCTGTGAGGCCGCTGCAGGCGCGCTCGAAGACTGCAACCAGAACGATCTTGGCGATACCTGCGAGAAGCAACTCACCCTCGATCTCGCGTCAGGCCACCTCGGCCCCATCGGCTTCAAATCCCCCGTCGCATGGACGATCCCTGACGCCGTCCTCGCCGCCGTACCAGTCAAACTGCGCGTGCGCGGTCGCGGCGATTTCAGGGACAACTTGAATCGGTCTCCATCCGAGTGGGAACAATCGTTGTCGGCAGCGCGCTGATGGGCACGCTCGATTGTGTCCAAACACCGTGGTCGACCTTCACGCTCTCCGACTCGATCTTCAACGCGGGCATCGATGACAACGGCGACCTCACCATTCGCGCCGATGCGACCATCGCCGTCAACGCGTCGCAGTGCCCCAGCGGCACCTGGCTCGAATTCGAACTCGACTACACGGGCGCAACACCCGCCGACTGCAACGCCAACGGTCTGCTCGACTCTTGCGAAATCGCCGCGGGTTGGGCCGTCGACGGCAACGGCAACGGCGTTCTTGATATCTGCGAGAACGGGCTCCTCGCGTGCCCCGCTGACTTCGATCAGAACGGCGTTGTCGATGGGGCGGACCTCACGCAGATCCTGAATGCGTGGGGACCAGCGCCCGGGTTGCCGGGCCTCGATCTCGTGCCCGACGGCACCATTGACGGAGCGGATCTCGCGGCGGTGCTCAACGCGTGGGGCGTGTGCGCGGAGTAGTCAAACGCGATGCACTTTGCCAACGCGCGCTCAATCGGTCTCGCGCTTGAAGTCCAAGCGTCGTGGCGTGCCGCCCTTCATGAAGCCTGCAGTTGCGCCCAGGCTTCCATCGGCCGCGAGTTCGTACACGATACGTTTGGGATAGTCGTGACGCGGGTTGTCGAAGACCGCACGCGACGCGCTCAGCTCCGTGAGTAGGAATTCAGCCGCGGTGAACCGCGCTACATGCCGGCGGTCGAGCGTTGCGTGCGGCATCTCGCGGCGACGACGAAGGCATCCGACGAAGCGGCGAACTTGTCGCTTCCGAACTGGACCTACATGGGCGCTGCGATCGTGATGAGCGAGTATTACCTCGCCACGCGGGCCGCGTGGGTGCTTCCGGAACTCGAGGAGGTGCGCGACTTCATCGAGTCGGGCCAATACCTCGACATGTCGCAGATCAATCCGAAGTCGAAAGAGTCGCACCCCGACAGCTATCCAACCGGTCCGCGCGATGCGCATGGCGGTTGGGGGCACAATCCTGGATTCGAGGGCTACGGTCCGATCGCGATGATCACCGCACAAGGCTCGCTCGGTTACGCGCTGATGTCGCGATGCGGCATCACGATCGATCGCAGCCGGCATGATGCCGCGTACGACTTTCTCAAGCGCGGCAGCGGCCCGAATGGCTATGTGTGGTACGGCGATCGGCAGGGCGGAGGCGAAGACGATTGGGCAGACATGGGTCGCACGGGTGCGACTGCGATCGCGTATTCCATGAGCCCGTATCCCGAGGCCGCGTATCGAGAGCGCGCCCGCGTGCATGCGCGGGTGATCGGCCAACATCCGCAGAGTTTCCCGGATACGCACGGATCGCCGCCGATGGGCATGGCGTTCACCGCGCTTGGCGCGAGCGTCGATCCTGCGAGCTTTCGCAAACTCATGGATGCGAACCGATGGTGGTTCGCGTTGGCACAGTGCGCGGACGGAACTTTCTACTACCAGCCGAATCGCGACAACGCGGGCTACGGCTCCGATGCCCGCATGACCGCGTCGTCGGTGACAGCATTCATGCTGCTCTTGCCGAAGCGCAGTCTTGTCATGACGGGAAAGTCGCCGATCGAAGCGCGTCCTGCGGCGCCCGCCGAGCGCGATTGACCGACAGACAACGCCGCAACGCGACTGATTGGCAAGACCTTCTGATGTGAAAGCCATCTGAAAGCCATCTGAAAGCCATGTGAAAGCGAGGCTTACGCACGATGCCAGCGCCTCTGAAGTGAAAGCGCGCGCGAGTTCGCGATACCGCATGCATCGCGAACACGAGCTGCGAAAACAAGTTGCGAGCACAAGTTGCGAACTCGAGCGGGAACACCAACTGCGAGAACTTCGCCCGCGGACCGATCGCCGTGCAAAGTGCAATTTCCGAAGCGGGGCACGCGGCTTGAAGGGCCTTCGCAAGCAGCAGGACACCGAATTCCACGCTGCGCCTCGTCATTTTTGAGTTTTGAACAGATTCCGTGAATGACTGCTGAAGGCTTTTGCGCCTCCTTCTCTGTAGTCGAGCGCGCACAAACGGTCGGATGTGCAACCGAATGGCCCGCAAGGAACCCGCCGCCTGATGTTCAGGCTGGCTGGAAAGAGGCCGCTTGCCGACGGGATCGGCTGTCAAGTGCCTGCGCGTGAGCGTCGGCCGTCGTTCAGGGGCAAGGCCCCGAGGAATCGAAGATGCGAAGCAATCTCTTCATTGGTATCTGCGGCGCAGCGACCATCGTGGCTTCAGCGAATGCAGGTCTTCCCGTGAACTACGTGAACGCGCTTGGTGCGTCTTCTGGTTGGTACTCGGATGACACCCGCAACACCTCGGGCACGGTGCTGAATGGCTCGGTGTCTTCTTACCAGCCCTATTTCGGCGGCTTCGTGCCACCGAGCGCTGCGAATGACGCCGCGATCGCGCAGCAGATCTACTTCACCGACACTGGCTCCGCCACATCCGGTGGCGACGGTGTCATGGTGCTCGACGGAACCACGTCGAACTCTGGCAAGTCGAGCGTCAAGTACTACGCCGCTGCCGGCAACCCCGGTGGACTCGGATCGGGCGCCAGCCTTTCGTCGTTCACCTCGACGTATCGCTGGTTCATGGACAATTACACCACCGCCCGTACCCCCGCGCTCAGCCTGATGATTCAGGGCTCGAACGGCCTCGTGTATTCCATGGCCTATGTCGGCGCGGACGCGCAGGCGCAGTCGTGGAACACGTTCACAGTCGATGCGAACACCGCTGCGACGAACGTCGGCGGCGTGCTCTACGGCTGGTTCCTCTACAGCAACGGTGCGCCAGGCGGTACTGTCGCGAAGAGCTTGAATGAATGGCTCGCTGACGAGACATACGGAAGCATCCTGTCCGGCGGCACCGTGCTCGCGCAAGGGTTCAACATTGGTTCCTACCAACGCAATTGCCGCGTGGGCATCGACTGGCTCGAGAGCAGCCTGATCAATGGTGGTGTACGTGA
>JBJOHQ010000178.1:0-6113 GCA_046047595.1 Planctomycetota bacterium
TCTCGCGCGCGACCGATGATCTTGCGCCCTGGCGCGATCAGCGCGAAAGACCTCGAACCAATCCTTGGCCCGGTCGCCGCGCCCATGATCGGCTCACAAGTCGGTAGCCCGGGCACCGCCGCGTCGCACTACGCCCCCGCAAAGGCGACAGAACTCGTCCTTGCGAGCGATCTCGCTGCGCGACTTGCGCGCGAAACAGCCGCGATCGCCGTGGTCGCGTTCGCGGGCACACCCATCGCCGCGCCGCACGAACTCTTCGCACTCCCCCGCCACGCCGCAAGCTACGCGCAACTTCTCTACGCGACACTTCGCCGCGCCGACGCTTCGGCGGCGACCTCGATTTTCATCGTTTTGCCCGATGAAACTGGTGGAATCTGGGACGCGGCGCACGATCGCATTCGCCGCGCCGCTGCAAAACGCCCCGCGTCGACGATGTGACACGACACGACATGACACGACATGACACGACGTGATACGACGTGAAACTCTGCACGACGCTCCGCGAGCAATCGCGCGTTAGAACTCGGCCTTCGCGGGTGCGATTGCGTCGAGTTCGATGCGATTCGCTTCAAGCCCCGTACCCATCGCGCGCTGCAGTGCGGCGATCGCGCTTTGATATCCAACGAGCGATGCGAAGTACGCATCTTCCGCCGCCGCCAAGCCATTCTGAAGTTGGAACTTCAACTGCAAGAACTCTGGCGTGAGCGCCGCGAGCGTCTTCTCATCGACAAGCAGCGCGCGCAAATTCTCCGCTTGCGCCAAGCGGAACGAGCGATTCTGTTCGACGAGTTCGCGATACGCCACGCAATCGGTAAGCGCGTTCTTCACTGCGAGCACCGTGCCCTGCACCGCTTGCTCGTACGCAACAACCGCTTGCGAACGACGCAAACGCGCGACGCGATAGGCCGCTTCTGGCGCGCGATTGCCGATCGCTTGGCTGAATCGCAAACCTGCGGCGTAATCGATGTAGTCACCGCTTCCGATGTCGGAATACGAGCCGCCGAAATCGCCATCGAGGCCAAACCACGACACACTCGCAGCCAAATCGAGTTGCGGCAGTCGACCGTTGTCGGTGACCGTCACGCCGATCGACGTCGAGTCGATCGCGATGAGCGCCTGCTGAATCTCGGGAGCCTTCTCGATGGCCGTTTGAATCGATCGCTTGAGATCGGCTTCGAACGCCGCATCACTCGGAACATCCGCGGGCACCACGTCGACTTCACCACCGACGGGAAGCGCGGGATCGTTGAGGATCACCTTGAGCGTGTTGCCCGCTTCGCTCAAGCGGCGTCGCGCTTCAATCACGAGCGACTTGCGGCTCTCGACCGTGGCGACGGCATTCGCGTACTGCGCGAGCGTCGCGTCGAATTCGCGACGCTTCGCAAGCACATCACGCACTTCTTCGCCAACCTTCACAAGCCACTCGGCGCTCACGAGGCGCGCGCGCGCGGAAACCAACTGCCAGTACGCTTGTTCGGTCTTCGCCACGATGTCGAGCAGTCGTCCGCGCGTCGCTTCACGAGCAGCGCGATCGTTGTTCTCCGCGAGGCGAATTTGCGCGAGCGCAACATCTTCACCAAAGCCGCGCAAGAGCGGCTGCGTCACGCCAAGCACCACGGCGCTCTGCCACGCTGGATCGGGGACGTACAGATTGCTGTCGAGGTTGTCGACGTAGTTCGTTCCGGCGGTGATGCTCACCGCGCCGCCCGACTCGAGCGCCTTGTTGAGCCCCGCGTCGAAATTCCAGTTCCGCTGGTTCGAGACGTTCGGAATGACGGGCTCGGTGGTTCCCGGGAAGAGAATCCCGACCGACGGCTCATTCACGCGCTCCCAACCGAGCCCTGCACCAACGACCCAATCGAACGCGGCTTCTGCGCGGATGATGTCCTGCTCGGTCACCGACTCTTCAAGCCGCGCCGTCTGCACATCGAGGTTGTTGCGCACCGCGGCATCGACCGCCTCGCGCAAGGAGAACATCACGCGGCGCGGGGCCTCGGCCGTCAGCGGCACGACACCCTCGACCGTCGAACCGAGTTGCGCCGATTGCGGCCCGATCGCGTCGAGTTCCGTCCGCCGCGCGGAGAGCATGCGGTCGACATCCGATTCGCGGCGCTCGACTTTGGGTGCGGGTGCGGCCGAGAGCGTGTCGCTCTGTCGAACCGACGTCGCTTGGATCGCGGAATCGATCCGCTCCTTCAACTGGTCGCTATCCGACGACGCGAGCGGCGAGCGACAACCGACCAACCCACCCCCTGCAAGCAGGACGGCGAGGACAAAAGTCGAATGGCACATCGGACGACAGATCGGACGCGACGAACTCGGCTGGCTAGGCGACATGGGCGCGGATGGTAGCCGCCCCAACCTTCGAAAAACCCGATTCGAGCGGTCGAACACGGCGCTTCCGGAAGATGGGTGCATTTGACGCACAAGGGTCGCGAAACGCGCTACATTCCGCGCATGACTTTCCGTTCGACCACTGCGCCGCGCGCGCTCTCCGCTGCGTTCGTCATGACGACGTTCGTTGCTGGACTTGTCGTTGTCCCGACCGCCACCCTTTCACTCGACGTTGCGTACGCGCAGTCTGCAGGCACGACGCCTGCAGCAACGACCGCGAAGACGCCGTTTGATGCGACGCTCGCGAGCGACGCCGTTGTGCGTTGCGCTTCGAGCGTTGAAACGGGCTACGTCTTCGGCAGTTTGCCCGCAGGCACGTCGGTGCGCGTGCTGCAAGAAGAGCCAGGATGGGTGCGCATCGCCACAACTGGCAGTGCATTCAACGGCTGGTTTGGCTACGTGAAGGCGTCGCCGGGCGTGACGCTTTCTGCCGATGGCAAGTCGATCAAGATTTCGTCGCGCGCTGAAATCACCGCGCCGAACGCAGATCGCGAATTCAATCCTGACGCGAGCTATCGCGCGATTGGCTTCTTGCTCGCAGGAAACGAAGCAACCGTTGTCGATCAAGTGAAGGGTGATCCGAGTAATGGAGCGCAAGGAGCGACGTACTACGCGATTGCGCTCGGAAACGGCACGTCGGGATGGATCGCGTCGTCCGCGCTTTCGAAGCCTGCGGTGACGACACCGACGCCGACGACGACGACACCGGCGACCACCGACACGACCAAGCCCGCGCCAGCCGCGACTGGCACGACCACTGAAACTGTGGTCGATGTCAAGGCGGAAGAAGTGATCGTCGAAGTCGACACCGAAACTGGTCAAGTCATCCGCGCTGAAACGACCACGGAAACCGTGACCGACGTCACGACCACCGATCCGAATGCAAAGCCGGAAGCAAAGCCAGAAGGCAAGCCAGAAGGCAAGACTGACGCGAAGGCTGAAGTCGTGCAGAAGGTGAAGCGCATTCGCGTTGCCGACCTCGAAGCTTCGTACAAGGCGATGCGCGCAGAACCCACGGAATCCGCGGAATTTGAAGCACTTCGCGAACGCGTGCTCGCGATCGCTGAAGATCCGACGTCGACTGCCAGTGAAGTGCAGCGCGCGAAGTTCCTCGCGAAGAAGGTCGAACTCGACATCACGATCCAGAAGGACTTGCGCGAAATCGCCGAGCGCAAGCGCAAACTCGATGCGAACTTCAAGGGCGTTGCCGACCTTGAGATGGCAACCTTGACGCGCATGCCGTACGACAACGTCGGTCGCCTCAACGCGTCGAAGTTCTACACCGGCGAGCGCATGCCGCTCCTCTACGTGTTGCAAGATCCAGGTACGGGCTACACGATCGCATACATGGTTCCGGATGGCACCTACGACCTGTCGTCGATGCTCGGCCTCGTCGTGGGCGTGAAGGGCCCCGTCAAGTACGACGAGAGCCTTCGCCTGAACGTCATCACGCCGAACTCGATCGTGCCGATTACGCCGAAGACTGGCCTCGCGACGGATCCAGGCACCGCCACGGCGACTGGTAGCGAGAACACGCCGACGACCGACAAGTGATCGCTCGGCTCGTGGCTCGTCTGTGGCCCGTTCGCGGACCAACGACGTCAACCGCGCTCGAGAATCACCAACTGTTTGCGGCCCTGCCTGAACGCTTCCGTTCACGCAGGGCCGCGCTCTTTTTCTGCGCTGCAAAGTGTGCGAACCTTCGCTATACTCCGCGCCGTCGGGGCGTTAGCTCAATTGGGAGAGCGATGCCTTTGCAAGGCATAGGTTACCGGTTCGACCCCGGTACGCTCCATGAACGAGAACCCGTCAGCTGGCGGGTTCTCGTTGTTTTTCTCACAGCACGTTTCCGTTGGCGACACGCACACGTGCGCCAAGCTCATGCGCACACCATCGGCACGTCCACGGACTCGCCATGTCGAATCTCTGGCTTCACATCGTCGCGATTCCTTCTGCTGGAGAACACGCCGCTATCGCGCGTGATGAAGCGCGCCACGCATTCGGCGCGCGACGCCTCAACGCAGGCGATCATGTGACGCTCTTCGACGGCGCGGGAACCATTGCCGATGCTGTTCTTTGCGATGAACGTGGCCGTGACGGAAGCGTGCTCGTCGAAATCACCGCGCGTCGCGAGGAACCGCGGCCATCGCCCGAGACAACGATCGCGTTCGCCGTGCCGAAGGGCGATCGCCTCTCGACATTGCTCGAACTCGCGACGCAAACTGGTGTCGCGCGCTTGGTCGCGATCGAGTGTGCGCGCAGCGTGGTCGACGCGGACAAACTCGATCGAAGCGAGCGCTGTCAACGGATCGTCGCCGAGAGCGCGAAAGTCGCGAAACGCGCGTGGATGCCTGAACTCGCGACGGGCGGAGATCTCGTTGCATTCGTGCGAGCGGAAGTTGCGCGCGGTGCCGCCGTTGCCGTGGCCCACACGGAAGATGCCGCGGGCGCGGTGCGCGCGGGACTGCTCGCGTGGCGCTCGTCGCTCGATGCCGCGCAGCCGCGAACCGTCGTGATCGGCCCCGAAGGCGGCTTTGAACCGAGTGAACTCGAAACAATGCGCACGTGCGGCGTTTCTTTCGTTTCGCTCGGACCTTGCGTGATGCGCGTTGAAACCGCAGCGGTTGCGGCGGCTGTCCTCCTGCAAGCCTGACTACGCGTCACACATTCCTCAAAGGGTGCGCCGACGCGCGATGCACCGACGCGCGACTCGCCATCCGCTCATCCGCGTGCGGGCGCGCGCTCGGCATTCGGTCGACATCGCGCACAGAGCGCATCACCGCACGGCTCCATGTGTGCCGTCGCCGTACCTTCACCAACCACCGCCAGCACCTCGCGTTCGATCGCACTCGCAATCTCGTGCGAATCCGCCACACTCATCTCGCGCGGTACACGCAAGTGCATGTCGACGAAGTGCAATCGCCCTTGATGTCGATGCCGCACTGAGGCGTACGAACAGATCGCAGGCGACTCGCCCGCGCGATGTCGATCGAGGACCGCGAGGATCTTCTGATGATCCTCGGCATCCTGCGCACCAAGAATCGAGGAGAGCCCGCCAAACGCTACGCGCGTGCCAACGATGACAAGCAGTACACCGACGCCAAGCGCGACCGCCGTATCAATCCACCCCTGCCCTGTGACCCAGACTGCAACGAGGCCCGCGAGGACCGCAAATGTCGTCCAAAGGTCAGAGAGCAAGTGCTTGCCATCACCGACAAGCGCAGCGGAACCGGTCGCACGCCCAACGCGCAGAAGCGCGAAGCCCGCGATGCCGTTCAGCACCGCGCTCGCCGCGACGAGCGCGAGCCCGAGATCTAAGCGCGCGACCTCGACATTTCCTCGATACACGCTCTCCGCGCTGTGCGCGAGAACCACGAGTCCCGCCACCGCAACCAACACCCCTTCGAAGAGCGCACTGACAAACTCAATCGGTCCGTGACCGTACGGATGTTCCTCATCCGGTGGACGTTCGGCATAGACGAGCGCGAGGAATGCACCAAACGACGCCACGATGTTCACGATGCTCTCGAGTGCATCGCTGAAGATCGCATCCGAGCCTGTTGCGAGCCAACCCGCGAATTTCAAGCCGAATCCGACGATTCCTACAACGATCGCCCAACGCGCCGCCGAGCGGGCGCGTCGTGAGATTTGCGGATCGGGCGGCCGAGTTGCCATACGCGCAAGGTAGCGAAAGTCCGCGTTTCAGCGGGCAGCATCTG
>JBJOHQ010000179.1:0-5221 GCA_046047595.1 Planctomycetota bacterium
TGCTTCGCGCTCGGGATGCCGGGTCCAGTGTCGATGACGTGCAGAACGACTTCGGGAGTTTGAGGTGTGCGGTTGGCTCGCGTCGGATCGGGCACTTCGACACGTGCGCGCACCAAGATCTCCCGCGTTGGAGCGTCGGTCGCTGCCATCGCTTGTGTTGCATTGATGAGAAGATTGAGGAGCGCTTGCTTCAGGAGTGCCGGATCAAATCGCGCTTCGACGGGCGTAGATGGAAGATCAGTTCGTAAGAGTGTGCGATGTATGTCGCACTGCGGGCGGTAGAAGTCGGCGAGTTCCTCGACGGTCTCGCGAACATCGGCGTCGACGGGCGCAAGTTTGATGCGGCCTGCGAATCGCAGGAAGTCGTTCAAGATGTTGGCGAGGCGTGTGGCTTCGCGGCTCACCGTCTCAACGCGGCGGACAAGCGTGGCTTTCTCATCTTCAGGAAGCGCAGAGTCGGTGATCGACTCGCTTGCGAGTTGAACGTTCAAACCGATCGTCGAGAGTGGGTTCTTGATTTCATGCGCGAGGCCGCCCGTGAGCGCGCCAAGTTCCGCGAGTCGCTCCTGACGGCGCGCGCGTTCTTCGGCAGCACGCAGGCGCACCACCCGACGCGTGAGCACGCCGGCAACAATCGCAACGGCAAGGACACCGCCCGTCAGTGCGCCGAAAGAGAACGAACCCCAGTCCATGAGATGGGAGGGTAGCACGGGCCTGATGGCCGCAGTCTCACGCGCGGGGTGTCGACAGTTGTTGGCTGCAATCCAAAAGAAACACCGACGCAACATCTGCTGCGTCGGTGTCGATCAATGTTCTGCTGTGTTCAGTGCGCGGTGCGCGAGCGATTGTTCGGTCGCTCTGCAGGTGGGACGCGCGAGCCGAGCGACTTTGCCTTCGTCGCCGACCAACCCTTGTCGCCATCGTTTGCGGAGTACAGAACTCGCTCGCCATCACGAAGCGCGCGGAAACCTTCGGACTGCTCGATCACCGAGAAGTGGACGAAGATGTCCTGTCCCTCTGGGCCAACAATGAACCCGAATCCCTTGCGGGCGTCGAACCACTTGACGACCCCTTCCATGTCAGTCAGTGTTTGCGCATCCGCCATCGTTGCGGCTCCATCAATGATCCGGTCGTTGCCGGAAGTGGCTCTTCAAACGCGGGCGACGAAACCCGACGGGACATTGTGATGCGGGATTGTGCCTCATGCAAGCGCAACGCAAAGACCGCGCGCGAATCTGGAAAAAACAAATGCGGGAGCGGCGATTTGTGCCGCTCCCGCATTTTGACTTTTTGATCGTAAGTACCGATGGAATCGGCACCTGAGGTCAATCTGACCTCGAAGTACGATCAGGCCTTCGCAGCTTCCGGCGCTGGCAACATGGCCTTGCGCGAGAGCTTGATGCGGCCGTTGTCGTCGATGTTGATGACCTTGACGGTCACCGAATCGCCAACCTTGACCACTTCGTCGACCTTCTTCACGTAGCCGTGCGAGAGTTCGCTCACGTGGCACATGCCGTCGGTTCCTGGCGCGAGTTCGACGAAACAGCCGAACTCCTTGATCGCGACGACCTTGCCCGCGTAGACCGCGCCGACCTTGATCTCGGCGCCGAGCGCTTCGACCGCAGCCTTCGCTTGCAGAGCCTTTTCGGCGTTCGAGCAGGCGATGAAGACGGTGCCGTCTTCTTCGACGTTGATCGTGGCGCCGGTCGACTCTTGGATGCCGCGGATCGTCTTGCCGCCTGGTCCAATGAGCTTGCCGATCTTCTCTGGGTCGATCTTGACGATCGTGATGCGTGGCGCGAGCGGCGAGATGTCGCCACGCGGAGCAGCGATCACCTTCTCCATCTCAGCGATGATGTGGAGGCGGCCTTCCTTCGCCTGTGCGAAGATCTTCTCGATCTCCTCAACCGACAGGCCGCGAGCCTTGAGGTCGAGTTGAATGCCGGTGATGCCCTCGCGGGTGCCAGAGACCTTGAAGTCCATCTCGCCGAAGAAGTCTTCCTCACCGATGATGTCGGTGACGTGCGTCACCTTGCCATCGGTGTCGGTGAAGCGACCGACCGAGATGCCAGCGCAGGTGTTGCGAATCGGGACACCCGCGTCCATAAGCGCGAGGCAGCCGCCGCAGACGCTCGCCATCGACGACGAGCCGTTCGACTCAGTGATGTCGCTGACGAGGCGGATGGTGTAGGGGAAGTCTTCCGCGGTCGGCAGGATGCCGAGGAGCGAGCGCTCCGCAAGCGCGCCGTGACCGACTTCGCGACGGCCTGGGCCCATGATGCGGCCAGCTTCACCCGTGCAGAACGGTGGGAAGTTGTAGTGGAGGTAGAACTTCTTCGCGTATTCCGCGAGGAGGCCGTCGATGATCTGCTCGTCCTTGACGGTGCCGAGCGTGCAGGTGACGAGCGACTGCGTCTCGCCGCGTTGGAAGAACGCCGAGCCGTGCGTGCGCGGGAAGACCGCGACCGACATGTCGAGCTGGCGGATCTCGTTCAGCTTGCGGCCGTCGGCGCGGATCGAGTGCTGCGCAACCAAGTAGTGGGTGATCTTCTTCTCGAGAAGACGCAACGCTTCCTTGGCTTGCTTCTGCTTCTTCTCCGCAGCCATGTGCTCGGAATAGGCGACGCCTTCAGGAATCGAGAAGTGGGCCTTGATGACTTCGCCCTTGATCGCATCGACCGCGTCGTTGCGCTCCTTCTTGCCCTTGATCTTGCGTGCTTCGAGGAGGCGGTCGTACGCCGCTTCCTTGACCTTCTTCATGACTTCGTCGCTTGGCGTCGAGAGTTCACCCATGCGAACGGCTGGAGCGCCGCACTTCGCGCGGAGTTCTTCCATGAGTTCGAGCGTCGGCTTGATGCCTTCGTCGTATCCGAAGCGGATCGCGCGGATCATCGTGGCTTCATCGACTTCGGCCGCGCCGACTTCGATCATGTTGATGCCGTCCTTGTGGCCCGAAAGCACGAGGTCGAGATCGCTGAATTCCATCTGCGCTTGCGTCGGGTTGATGACGAAACGCTCGCCCTGTTCGGTGATGACGCGGGCGACGCGGATGGTCGCAACCGGGCCTTGGTAGGGCGCGTCGGTGATGTAGAGCGCAACCGAGGCTGCGGTGCAGGCGAGAACGTCAGAGTCGTTCTGCGCGTCGTGGCTCATGACCCACGCTTGCAGTTGGATTTCGTCGCAGAAACCTTCAGGGAAGAGCGGACGGATCGGGCGATCCATCATGCGCATCGTGAGGATTTCCTTCTCGCTTGGCTGGCCTTCACGCTTGCGGAAGCCGCCGGGGAACTTGCCACCCGCGCCCATCTTCTCGCGGTAGTCGCAGGTGAGCGGGAAGAAATCGATGCCTGCGCGGGGATTCGCGCGGACGCAGGTTGCGAGCACGGTGGTCTCGCCGTAGGTGGCCATGACGGCGCCGTTCGCGAGCTTCGCGACGCGACCCGTCTCGAAGCGGAGGACGCGGCCTCCGATGGTCTTCTCGACAATAGTGATTGCCATGTGTGAACTCCTGATGCCGCGCGTTCGCGGCGTTGGGCGCGTCTCGCGCCCGTTGTGAAAGGAAAAAAGACTTGTGGAAAGTGAGAGCCGTGGGTCCGCGCAGGCTCAGGCATCGAAGGGCGCAGGTCGCCCGATTTCATCGAAATGCATGAGACAGCACCGGCGCGAGGCGCCGCGATTGCGGGCGTGCGCATGCGGCGACGCCGCAGAAAACACCGCACGGCCGCGGACGCGGCGCGCAGGTGCTTACTTGCGGAGGCCGAGGCGCTTGATGAGGTTGAGGTAGCTCTCGCGATCGGTCTTCGCGAGGTAGGTCAGCAAACGGTTGCGCTTGCCGACGAGGAGAAGCAGGCCGCGGCGCGACGCGTGATCCTTCTTGTGCGCACGGAAGTGATCTTGGAGTTCTGCGATGCGCGCAGTGATGGACGAGATTTGGACCTCGGTGGAACCGGTGTCGGTGGCGTGATGACGGCTGGCTTCGACGATCGAATTGCTCATGGGAGTCTTTCAGCTTCCTTCGTTGCATGTGGCGGCAGTCCCGCCGCCTTTTCTGACATGTTGAGGGGAAGGGAAGAGGATAGCGGAAGCCGATGCGTTGCCGCAAGGGGTTACGCGATCTCGGCTTGTCGCCGATCACATCGGACGCATCATGAGTTCTCGGAACTTCGCGACTTCCATCGGACAAGCGTGCCGGAAGCCTCCGAGACTTGGTCTATTCTCTGCGCCCCGCGCTTACATACGACGCTCCGACCGACGCTCCCACCAACGCTTTTGAGGCCCGCATGACCACGATGACATCGATGCTCGAACAGAAGACCGCCGAGTACCTCGCCGAAGCGGCGAAGATCGAGGAAGGCGGTGGTAAGTCGGGCATCGAACGCCAGCATCGCAACGGTCGTCTCACGGCGCGTGAGCGATTGGCGTTGCTCGCCGATCCGGGCACGCGCGCGATGGAGTGCGGGCTCTTCAGCGCGTGGAACATGTATCGCGAGTACGGCGGTGCGCCGGCTGCGGGTGTTGTCACAACCATCGCCGAAGTTGACGGACGGCTCGCGATGGTGATCGCGAATGACGCCACGGTGAAAGCTGGCGCGTTCTTCCCGATGACGTGCAAGAAGATCATCCGCGCACAGGCGATCGCGGAGCGTGCGCGTTTGCCGCTTCTCTATCTCGTTGACAGCGCGGGCGTGTTTCTTCCGCTCCAAGAAGATGTCTTCCCCGACACCGACGATTTCGGTCGCATTTTCCGCAACAACGCAGTGATCAGTGCGCAAGGAATTCCGCAGATCGCGGAGATCATGGGGAACTGCGTCGCGGGCGGCGGATATCTCCCCGTGCTGTGCGACACACTCTTGATGACCGAAGGAAGTGGCTTGTATCTCGCAGGTCCGGCTTTGGTGAAAGCGGCGATCGGCCAAGAAGTCTCGAGCGAAGAGCTTGGTGGCGCAGAGATGCACGCGCAGATTTCGGGAACGATTGATTTCCGCGAGAAGGACGACCAGTCATGTCTGGCGCGGCTTCGTCGCGTTTTCTCAGCCGTGCGTACGGCGCCAGCGAAGATGCGAGCGCCCTTTGCGGCCGAAGCGCCGGCGCGCGGAGCGAACGAACTCTTCACGATCTTCAAGTCGGAGGCTGGCAGCCAGTACGACATGCGTGATCTCCTCGCGTGTGTCGTGGACGCTGGTTCGCTCGATGAATACCGCGCAGAGTTCGGTTGTTCACT
>JBJOHQ010000180.1:0-2529 GCA_046047595.1 Planctomycetota bacterium
CGCCGATCGGCATATTCGACGAAAGCGCCGCACAGGCAGCCTTCGCGCGCGTGATCGAGTAGCGCGCCGCTGCCGCGTAGCCTCCGAACTCTTGTCCGAGGCGAATCGGCGTCGCATCCATGAGGTGCGTGCGGCCGATCTTGACGACCTTGTCCCACTCCTTCGCCTTCTTCTCAAGCGCCTTCGCTAGCCGCTCAAGCGCAGGAATGAGATCGCGCGCGATGCGCAGCGCACCCGCGATCTGCATGCTCGATGGATACGTGTCGTTTGAGCTCTGTCCGTAATTCACATGATCGTTCGGGTGAACGGGGTCCTTCGAACCGATCGCCTTGCCCGCGCGCTGGCTCGCGACGTTCGCGACGACCTCGTTCACGTTCATGTTGGTCGAGGTGCCCGAGCCCGTCTGGAAGACGTCGATCGGGAAGTGACGCATGCGTGGATGCGGCAAGCCGAACGGCGCTGGCTGCGCAAACTCGGCGAGCAACTGATCACACGCGGCCACGATCGCTGCGGCCTTGTCCTTTGCGAGTTCGCCCAACTCCGCATTCGCCTCAGCGCAGCACTTCTTCAACAGGATGTGCGCTTCAATTTGCGCTTGCGGAACCGGGCGAAACGACACGGGAAAGTTGAGCACCGCGCGCTGCGTCGTTGCGCCGTAGAGCGCGTCAGCCGGCACGAACATCTCACCCATCGAGTCGGTTTCGCGGCGAAGATCCGCGTTGACCGAACCGCTTGCGTTCGCGGCGCGCTTCGTGGACGTCTTTGGGGCCTTCGAAGTTTCGGGCGAGGACTTCGGCGAGGTCTTCGGCGAGGACTTCGACGAGGTCTTCGGCGAGGTCTTGGACGGGGTGACAGATGCAGTGGCCATAGGTTGCCTTTCGAGAATTTCCTCACGCGCGATGCGCGGCTTCAAAGCGAAGTCGGGAACTATAACGAAGCGGAAACTCGCGTTGACCGCGCGTTTCGGTCGATTCCCCTCGTCGCCGCGAGGGTTCCCGCGTATTCTCTGTGCTCCACCCTTCGCTCGAGCAACGACGGACTATGGCCGACGCACGTAAAGGTGAACATCACGCGAATCGGGCGCGCGAAATGCTGCGTCAAGGTCGTCTCGTGGATGCCGAGCGCGAGCTTCGCGCGGCGGTCGCGAGTGATCCGACGCGTGGCGATTGGATGCTCAATCTCGGTTGGACGCTCGAAGCGATCGGGAAACTCGACGAGGCCCTCCAGCTCTATCGTCAGAGCGGATCGCTCTTGCCAACCGCGCGCGATCCACGCCTCGCGGAAGGCCTCGCTCTCGCGAAACTTAATCGTCACGAGGAAGCGGCGACTGCCTTCGAGTCAACGCTCAAGATCGATCCGAAGTGCGAGACCGCGGTGTCGATGCTCATTCGCTCGCTGGCTCTCGCCGGTCGCCACGAAGAAGCAGAGACTGCGTATTACCTCGCACTCCACTCGATCGAGCGCCCTGCGACGTCGCACCTCGAAATCGCGCGGAGTTTGCTTGCGCGCGGCGATTTGAAGCGTGCGGAACACTGCTACCGCCGCGCCATCGCGGAAGGTCCTTCGCTCGTCGGTGCACGCGTTGAACTCGCACGCGTCCTTTGCCTCGCCGATCGCGCGGAAGAAACCGCAACGCTCCTTTCGGAAGAATTCCGTCGCGGCGGCGTCCAACCAGCGATCGCACTCGAAGCTGCTCGCATTCATCTCGCGGGTGGCCGCAACGCAGAGGCCACGCAAGTCTTGGAACAACTCGCGCGCGCGGAGCCATCGAATCCGCGCCTTCATCTCCTGCTTGCACGCGCCATGCGGCGTCGACAGGACTTGGTGCGCGCGGCAAGGCACGCGGAAATCGGCGCGCGACTCGCGAAGGATCTTCCTGGGCTCGTGTACGAAGCCGCTCTCATCGGTCTCGCGCGCGGAGAACGCGCGAAAGCCCGCGAAGTACTCGCGAAAGAGTTCGCAGAGCGCCCTCTCGATCGACCGGGGATCAACATTGATCGCCTCGACGTGATCGAACTTGCGCGCGCGTACCTCGACTGCGGATTGACGGAGGAAGCTGGACGAATCTTCGCCATGCGATTCGGCAAAGACATTCGCCGTACGCACGGCGACGACGTGGAAGTCATGCGACTTGGTGCGCGATTGGCGCTCGCACAGGGTGATTTCCGAGAAGGCCGCGCTCGTGCCCGTCGACTGCTTCGCCTCGCGCCGGGCTCGATCGACGCCCTCCACAATCTCACGCTGCTTGCGATTCAGCGCGGCGAGTTCGAAGTTGCGCAAGCGTGGCTCGCCCGCGCGCGCGAGGCGCACCCGACCGACGCGGAACTCAAGAAGTTGCGCACGCTGCTCTGGTGGAAACGCGCACTGCGGGCTCTTCGCCTCGCATAAGGCTGAGAAGGATCACAGACATCGAGTGCAAAAAGAAACCTGCGGACGCGCGAAACGTCCGCAGGTGGAATTTCTTCAGTTGGTCGCAATCACGATGCTTGCAATCGCAAAGTTTGCAATCACATCGTCGCGCTGGTGTAC
>JBJOHQ010000181.1:0-6991 GCA_046047595.1 Planctomycetota bacterium
TCCTCGTGCAGCCGTGCCTCGCGTCGGTGGTGGTGCACGGCGAATCGAACCTCGTCTATTTCGGCGGCAAATTTTCGCACGCGGTCCACAAAGGTGCGCGATGGAAGAACGACGCGGAGCAGTCGCGCGGACTCGTCGATCCCGCGGCCGACGAACGCGCACTCGCCGATCAGATCCTCACACATCTCGGTTCGTTGCAACTCGGCGAGATCGCGTACGCAAGGGTCGATCTTGCGCGCGGCGCAGACGGGCAACCGCTCTTGATGGAACTGGAAGTCCTCGAGCCATCACTCTTTCTCGACCGCATTCCCGCGCACGCAGCGATGCTCGTTGATGCGGTTTGCGGCTCGAATTGCGGTGGTTCTGGCATGCGGTGTTGAAAGAACGCACGGCACGTCGTATTCGGATCTGAGGGGCTTGCAGTGAGGGGCTTGCAGTGAGGGGCTTGCAGTGAGGGTCTCGAAGCGCGCCGGCGCGAGCGTCCGTCCTGCGTTCACAAGATGGACCCGACGCAAACCACGGCGGACGACCGAAAATCACACCGCGTCCGCAACGACTGGACCAATTTCCGATCTCATCGGTGGGATTGCTTGCCTCATCGCGCGTTGAGGGCTACGTTCACGATCCGTCGGGTTGTTCTCGAGGCGCTTGGGAGGCGCCGCAACGACTCGGCCAAATCGAAAAGGGATGGGCATCATGTACGTTGGTTCGTTCGCCGCATACGCGGTTGCTGTTGTGGGTTGTGTCGCGGCATCTTCGTCGGCGGCGATCACGGATTTCACCGAGAACTTCGCGACGGGCCCGCAGAACTGGCGCAACTCGAACGGCGCATCGGTGCTGAATTGGTCTGCCACGGGCGGACCCGACGGTGGTGCCTACGTCACGAGCATCTTCAACCTGAGTTCGACCACCGTTGGCGGCTTTCCGCCGACGGTCATTCGCGCGCAACAGTCGTACGGGTCGTCCGGCGGCGCGTATGTCGGCAACTGGATCGCCGCTGGCGTGACGGGTGTTTCCTTCTCGTTCCGCCACAATCTCTCCGAAGCGGTCACGGTCACAGGTCGCTTTGCGACGCCGGTGAACACGCCGGGCGCTTCGACGATTTCGTCGGTTGCGGTGCTTCCGAACACGTGGACCACGATTTCCTTCGACCTTCGCGAAGGCAGCTCCGACATCATCTCACTCGGTGGTGGCACCTACTCCGCCATCTTCTCGAACATCGGCAACATGCAGTTCGGGTTCACGGTGCCGACGGCACTCGCTGGCCAGAACATCGACGGCAGCTTCGACCTCACGAACTTCGCGATTGTTCCGGCGCCCGGCGCGCTTGCGTTGCTCGGTTTGGCCGGGCTCGCGGGTCTGAGCCGTCGTCGTCGCTGACGTCGCTGCGGGTCATCTCACATCGTCGCGAGTCGGCCCGAGGTTCCTCTCGCGTATCTTGCGCTTCCGATGAAGCCCAGCGGGAAGCCCAGTGTGAAGCCCAGTCGTCCTACGCCGCCAACGCCAGCCGAACTTGAACGCCTCATCAAAGCAGGCGACATGGATGGCGCTGTGCGCGTCGCCGATGCGCTCATTGCGCAGAGTCGGCGTTCGCTCCCAGGTTGGATCGGGCGCGGTTGCGCGCATCTCAACCTCGGGCGACTTGTGGATGCTGATCGAGATTTGGCGATGGCGCTTGAACTCGCGCCGCTCGATCCGCAGGCGAATCTCTTGCGCGCGATGGTCGAGCAACGGCTGGGTCGGATCGAGGACGCAGTCGCACGACTCGTGCGATTGGTGGAGAGTCGAACGCCGCAAGCTGCAGAAGCTGCAGTGACGCTCGCTGAGGTCTATTGGTTTGCGCATCGCCGCGATGAACTCGCGGCATTCCTCGCGAAGCCGACCGCTGCTGATTCCGATCCACGACTCACACTCGCGCGACTTCGACTTCGAAGTTTGCAGGACGTTGAAGGTGCGCTGCCAGAGTTTGTCGCGCTCGCAACTTCCTCGCGCAATCATGTCCTTCGCCGCGTGGCCGGATTCGACGCGGTTGGGCTTCTCGATCGCGCGGGGCGTTACCAAGAAGCGTTTGATCTTGCGACGCGACTGCACGCCGAACATACGCCGCGTTTCGATCTCGAGGGTCTACTCATCGAAACGCGTGCGCAGGCTGAGTTGGTGACGAAAGCGACCAACTGGATCACTCCGCGTGTGGAGCGCGTTGAGAACATCGCACTCGTCGTGGGCTTACCGCGTTCAGGCACGACGCTTCTCGAACAAATGCTCGACCAACACTCGGAAGTTGCAGGGATCGGCGAGTACGAGGGAATCGACCAAATCGTCGGTGATCTCGTTTCGCTCGGTGCATGGCCGCGAAGAATGAGCGTTCTCGCGCGCGACGCCGCGAGCAAAATTCAATCGCGATACGTCGACGGTGCGCGCGCGCTTGCACGAACCAACGCGCGCGTGACATTCGATAAGACATTGCGTGCATGGCATGCGCTTCCAGCGGTTGCAGCGATTCTTCCGGGCGCGACGTGTCTCTCAGTCGCGCGCGATCCGCGCGATGCCGCGATCAGTACGTTTCTCTCATACTTTCACCCGATCACCGACGGATGGACTGCGAGCCTCGCGTCGATTCGGCGCGTCCACGAAGCTGAGCGAGCACTTGTGCCACGCGCGCTGGAAGTGCTCGCGATTCCGCATGAGCGACTTCTCTACGAGCGGTTTGTTGATGACCCGCGTGGGAACATGGAGCGTGTCCTAGCACGGCTCGGCCTTGCGCTCGAGGAAACAGTTTTGCAACCCGAAGCGAATCGCCGCGCGGTGTTCACACTGAGCCACGAACAAGTGCGCCGCCCCATCCATCGCGGCTCGATTGGCCGATGGAAGAATTACGCGTTTGCCTTCGATGCTTCGTGGGATGCGCTCGCGGCAGCGCATGCATCCGAATTGGCGGCAGCATCGTGATTTCAGCTGCTGCGAACATTCTTATGTTTGAAGGCGCCGATCGACCACGCGGATAGATCACGCCGAGGGATCACGCCGAGGGACCACGCCGATCAATAGAAGTCGAGCAGGCCGTCGGCTATGGCGAAGGACGACGGGAGCGCAACGATCTACGGGCCGCGCGCTTATTCGGGCACTTACGGAATGGAATGCGTTCTTGAATTGAATGGAGCCACGTCACCTTGACGAGTAAATTCGAAGTGCTTGGCCGCATCGGTCGATACGACATTTCTTGCATAGCACAAGTCAAACATTGCACCGCCACGCGCAGTACGCCGCGCGGAACCCCTCGTGAAAGTCCTCCTCCTCGCTCACTACTTTCCTCCCGATGGAGGCCCTGGCGCACAGCGTCCCGCGTCGTTCGCGCGGTACTTGCCGCAACTTGGCTGTGAAGTGGTTGTGGTGACGCGCGCACTCGCGCGGGAACGTGATCGCAACGCGGTCTACGACCCGCACGATGCATCGCTCCTCACGTGGCTTGGCGACGTGCGCGTTGAGCGCGCGACATGCGACGGCGCAGCGACGCTCGCAGCATGGACCGCGGCGCTCACCACGCGCGCGGTGGAGGTTGCCGAAGCGTGGCGCCCCGATGTGGTGCTCGCGACCTTGAGCCCGTTTGAACTCGCGGAAGCAGCGTTCGCGGTGCGCGCTCAGTGTGGGGCGAAAGCCGTGATTGATCTCCGTGATCCATGGGCACTGGACGGATGGTTTGTCTCGCGTCACTGGCTTGAGCATCGGCAGTCCGTTGCGAAGATGGCTGCAGCACTCGCGTCGGCGGATGGCGTCGTCGCGAATGTCCCAGGCGCGCGCACAGCGTTCGAGTCGCTCGAGCCGCGCAAGGGTCGTGTGCCGTATGGCGTCGTGACCAACGGTTGGGAAGAGAGCGATTTCGCGCAACTCGCTGATGTTCCGCGTGGCGAAACGTGGCGACTGCGCGTTGCGGGGAACTTCCTCTCGACGAATTTTCAGCGGTTTTCCGCGGCGAAACGTGCGTGGCGGCTGCTGCGCGTCGCTGGCGAACGCATCGATGGACGCGGTCGGTCGCCATACTTCCTGCTCGGCGCACTCGCGTCGCTCCGCGAAGATGCGCATCCTGCGGGGCGCGACGCAGTCGTTGAAATCGCGGGAAATGTCGATCCGATCACGCGCAGTGTCATCGAAGATTCGGGCTTCGCCGATCGCGTACAGATGCCAGGATTTCTGCCGCACGATGCATGTGTGCGGTTCACGTCGGGGGCAGACGCACTTGTTCTCCCAATGCACGGATTGCCGCCGGGCGCTCGTTCGCGCATGGTGCCTGGGAAGTTCTATGAGTATCTCGCGGCGGGCCGCCCGATCCTTGGGCTTGTGCCGGAGGGCGATGCGCGCGATTGGTTGCGCGAGGACTCGCGCTCGCGCGTTGCCGAACCATGCTCAGCCGCCGCGATTCGCGAAGCGCTGATTTCGATGCATGACGCCTGGCGCCGTGGTGAATCGGTGTCGACGCAACGAATCCCGCTCGCAAAGCGATTCACGCGTCGCGAGCAAGCGAAAGAACTCGAGAGATACCTCCGCACTGTTTGCGGCTGACGAGCAATCCTCAGCGCGTGAGGAGGGCGAGGAATTCCTTCGCCCAATCACCAGCAGCGCGACGCGCCGTGCCGGTTTCGCTCAGTTTTTCTTCGCTGAAACGCGACGTATCCGAGGTCTGCATGAAGGCCGCAACGACAGGGCCACCATCGCCGTCGGTTGCGTAGATCTCGCACGATGCGTAGCCGTAGCCGCGCTTCATCACTTGCGATTGCGGCGCAATGTTGAGGAGCGGCTTGTTCGGCTTGATCGCCGTGATCGCCGCGCGCACGACGAGCGTGCGGCCACCTTTACCCGTGCCAAACGGCTTTGCGAAATCGTTGCGCAGCGCCTCTTCGAGCGTCTCGCGGCAGGTGCGGAGTTGATCCGCATCGAGATTGCCGTACTCATCCGGCTCAGGCATCGCAATCGGCGCGATCACGATCTGCGAGTACTGCGAGCGATCGAACGTGCTTGCGCGCCACGATTGCGTGAGATCGTCGGATTCCGTGAGGCGAACATCCGACGGAATGAATCCGGTGCGCGCGCGGGCGCTTGCGCCACAGGCCGTAAGGCTCAGTGCGGTAGCGCAGGTGAGGGCACAGGCGAGCGTGGAAAGGCGAAGACGCGACGAGAAGAGGTTCGAAACGAGCATCGCGACAGCATACTGCGGAAGGGGCTCTCTATCAGCGCCTGCCGCTTCCTCTCGCACAATCACGGTGTTGACGTCGCACGATTGGGTGACCGTCCGAAAAGGGTCGTGTAGATCGCGCGGTAGATCGCGGTGTTGTCGATCGAACCCCGCAAGAGCGCACTGTTTGGTCCGACGGCGCGCACGACCACAGGGTCGCCGCCATCTTCAAACGACGCCCACGCGACTGCGAACGGTAACACGCGGCCTTCGCGATCAGGCTTGGCGAGGAACGGCACGGTGTTGCGTCCATCGATTCCGTCGAGCGGCGCAGGATCGTTCGGAAGCGTCGTCGGCAGCGGCTTGCCTGCGACAATCACGCCTTCCTTCTCGGGCATCGCGACAAGTTGTGCCCCCGACGCGCTCGAGTCGGCCGCGACGAGTACAAGCGTGTTGGGCGCGTTCACGCGGAATTCCTCAGCGACCGCGATCGCCTCGTCCGCGCGTCGCATCGCCTCGATCAAGCCAGCAGCATTGTGGCAGTTTGAGAAGTTGTCGCTGCCTTCTTCTTCCACTGCGAGGAAGAAGCCGTTTGGTTGACGAGCAAGGACGCGCAGTGCTGCGCGTTCCATCTCGGCAACGGTTGGCGCATTCAGCGCGTAGATCGGCGACTTCGCGGCGCGCAACGTTTCTTCGTTGCGATCGTCGTAGGTGTTGAGTGCAGCGAAGAGGCCGAGGAGATGCGTCGTTTCTGCAGGAACTGCCGCGAGTTCTTCGCGCGTGAAGACGACGGTGTAGCCTGCGGCGCGCGCCTCTTCGACCAGATTGCGACCATCTTCGCGCCGTCCAACACCGTGACGACCTGCCACGCCCTTCGGAAGAAAATATGCTTCGCCGCCGCCGAGAATCACGTTCGGTCGATCGATCAGCAGCTTTGCGCAGATACCTGTGTAGTCCGTGCGTTTGGGAGAACTCGCGAGAAAAACCGCGGTGCCCGGCTCCGCAAGATGGCCAGAATTGACGATGCCTACGGCCAGGCCTGCGCGCATCGCTTCGCGCATGACGCTCATGCGCTCGCCGCCTGCGCTCATTGGAATCTCCGTGCCGTCCATGCCGAAGCTGTCCTGCGGAACCTTCACGCCATACGCGTGCACAGTCGCGCCGGAATGGCTTGATGGCGCGAGGCTGTCGCGCATGTGTGGTCGGTAGATGCCGATTTCAGGCAAGCGATCCCACGCGAGTTCGCCATCAGGCCCAGCATGCGCGACGCGTGCAAGACCCCAGTGTGCGAGCCCTGTGCCGTCTGGGTGAATGAAGATCACGGAACCACGTGATGGGCCACGTGATGGGCCACTTGTTGCGCCACTTGTTGCGCCACTTGTTGCGCCATTTGCGGGCGCAGTGTCTTGGCGGCCAAGCGCGGGCGCGGTGCAGGCGAGAAACACTGACGCGGAAAGGAGATGAAGCAGCATGTTCATGTTCGCTCGATAGGAAGGTCGCGCATTGAATCGCAAGTCAACCGACGCAACACGCGAGTCTGTTGAAGTTCCCGTGAATTCGTCATGCCGACATCATGGTTTGATCGGTGTGGTTTGATCGGTGTGGTTTGATCAGCGTGGGTTGATCAGCGTGGGCCGATCGGCGTGCGTTACTCGCCGCGTGGAAGAAGGCGAAGTCGATCGTTCGACGTGAACGCACCTTCGCCAAACTCCGGAGTGAGTTCGATGCGGCCGTCGAGCGTCGCGCTCCGCGCGGTCCACGACGGCGGATGAAGCGCAGAGCGGAATGCAACGACGAGGAGCGCGAGCGCTGCGATCGGCACGA
>JBJOHQ010000182.1:0-4032 GCA_046047595.1 Planctomycetota bacterium
ATGCGGAAGCAGGTGGAGAAGCCCCACCGCAAGCATGGTTCCCGCGACGAAACTCAAGGCAAACTGCAAGCGCCGGTGACCGAGTTTCAGTTGCGCAGCAACGGCACCGCCCGCGAGTGAAACAAGTCCCACAGCAGCGCAGTACAAGACCAACTGCGTCGAAGGCGAGATCGAGAGCGCGTCCGCGAGCAATGCAACGTTGGACATGGGGCGCAAAGGATAGAGAACCCGCGGTGCTTCTGCGTTCGACGGCTTGCGCCGAGCCTGGAAAGGCACTCAGCACGCCCCAAAACGAAGAAGGCCCGCCAAATGGCAGGCCTTCTGACCAAAGTGGAGTGGATGAGGATCGAACTCACAACCTCCTCGATGCGACCGAGGCGCTCTCCCAATTGAGCTACCACCCCATGGGAGGACGGAAAGTATAGCAATGCCCGCTCGCCGTGCAAATGCTTCGAAGCCTCCTCCGCTGTCGTGCAGCAGAACAAAGAAACAGTGACGCGCCGTGCGCGAAATTGGCGGGTTTTCCCGTAACTTCCCGATCCGTGAACAACGCGACGACCCATTCCCACGCCGACCAAGGTCGCCTTGAGCAGAGGCCGACTTCGGGATTGACGAGCGAACGGTCGGGCGAAACCGCGGCCTCGCCAGCGCGCGACGTTGCGCCTCCACCTGATGTCTCGCGTGATGTCTCGCGTGATGTCTCGCGTGATGTCTCACGCGATGCCTCGCGCGATGTCTCACGCGTCGCCTCGCATGATGTCTCGCGCGACGTCTCACGTGATGTCTCATGGGCCGACCCTACGCGGAACCCCCACTTCGCCACGCCTGCCATGCGTCAATTCGCGCGTTTCAAGCAGGCGCACCCAGATTGCATCCTCTTCTTCCGGATGGGTGACTTCTACGAGATGTTCGATCGCGATGCTGTGCTCGCGCACAAGTTGCTTGCGATCACGCTCACCGAGCGAACGAAGGGCCTCCCGATGGCGGGCGTCCCCTTCCACGCTGCCGAGGGCTACATCCGTCGACTTGTCGCGATGGGACATCGCGTCGCAGTCTGCGAACAGACTCAAGATCCGAAGGACGCGAAAGGCATCGTCGAGCGCGCGGTCACACGCGTTCTCACGCCTGGCACGCTTGTCGATGAAACGCTCCTCGATGCAAGCGCCGCCAATCGCGTGGTTGCCGTATCGATCGATGGCGCCGAAGCATCGATCGCGGCGATTGAGGTTTCGACCGGCACCTTCACAGTTACCGCGTGCCCGATCGCACTTCTCGCCGACGAACTTGCGCGTTTGGCACCGAGCGAACTTGTGCATGCGGAAGAACGCGATGGCTCGGTGCATCCAGAGTTCGCGCGACTCGCCGCGCGCGGACTTCCACTGACCGCGCGTCCCGGTTGGTACTTCCGGGCCGAAGATGCATACGAAGCGCTTGTTTCGCAATTCAAAGTCAAATCGCTCGAGGGATTTGGATTCGCGAAAGCGGATCCAGCACTTGCAGCGGCTGGCGCGATTCTTCGCTACGCACTCGAAACGCAAGCAACCGATCGCGCCGACGGCCGCATTCCTCACCTCGCTCCGCCCAAACGCGTCGCTCGCGGGGAGTTTCTCGCAGTCGATGCGACCACGCTGCGTGCACTTGAGATCGAACGCACGCTTCGCACCGGCGCGACCGAAGGCAGTCTCTTGTCGATCTTCGACGAGGCGCAAACCCCGATGGGCCGACGTCTCGTGCGCGATTGGCTTTGCTATCCGCTCGCGTCGAAACGAGCGATCGATGCGCGGCTCAGTCGCGTGGCCGAACTCGTCGGCAGCGAGCGCCTTTCCGACGCACTTCGCGAGCAACTCGGAGCACTGCAAGATGTCGCGCGCATCGCAGGGCGCGCTGCACTTGGTCGCGCGACGCCGCGCGATTTTCTCGCGCTTTCGCGTTCGCTCAGCGCACTCCCCGCGATCCGCGACATTCTGGCAACTCAACCAGCATTCACCGAAGACTCTGCGGAACTCGCGCGCATCGCTCCTGTACTGACGCCACTTGCGGAAGTGCTTGTGCGCGCGATCAAGTCTGATGCACCAACGCATCTCCGCGAGGGCGGCGTCTTTGCCGATGGATACGACCTTGAACTCGACGAAACGCGCCTTCTTCAACGCGATGCCAGTACATGGCTTGCCAAGTATCAGGAAGAGTTGATTGCCTCGAGCGGAATTCCGTCACTGAAGGTTGGATACAACTCGGTCTTTGGCTATTACATCGAGCTTTCGACGGCGAACAGCGCAAAGGCCCCAAGTACGTTCTCGCGCAAGCAAACGCTGCGAAACGCCGAACGATACATCACACCCGAACTGAAAGAGTTCGAAGAGAAAGTTCTGCGCGCGGATGCGCGTGCGATCGATCGCGAGAAGGAACTTTGGGCGCAACTCCTCGCAACCGTCGCGCGCGAACTCGCGGACATCGTCGCGTTTGGCGAACGCGCTGCTGAACTCGATGCACTTGCGTGTCTTGCGCGCGTTGCTCGCCGACAGCATTGGTCGCGTCCGTCGATCGCTGAGAATCCTCATATCCGCATCGAGGGCGGCCGCCATCCCGTGCTCGATCGCACGCTTGCGTCGAGCTTCGTTCCGAACGACACACATCTTGGCTGCAGCGATCCGCGCGACACAAAGTTGCCGACGAATGCGCCCGATTCCGTCACGACGCCACCGACACTCGCGCTCATCACTGGCCCCAACATGGCCGGCAAGAGCACCTACATTCGACAAGTTGCGCTCATCGCACTGCTTGCGCATGTGGGTTCATTCGTGCCCGCGGCGCGCGCCGAGATCGGCGTACTCGACGCGATTCTTACGCGCATCGGAAGTGCCGACGAGATTCACTCGGGGCAATCAACCTTCATGGTCGAGATGACCGAGACCGCGAACATCCTTCATCACGCGACCGAGCGAAGTCTCGTCGTACTCGATGAAATCGGCCGCGGCACAAGCACGCTCGATGGGCTTTCGCTCGCGTGGGCCATCGCGGAAACGCTTGCGTCACGTCGCTCTTGCACGCTCTTCGCGACGCACTATCACGAACTCACGCAACTTGCGGAATCACTTCCGGAAGTAACGAACCTACATGTGTCGGTGCGCGAGTGGAACGACGAGGTCGTCTTCTTGCATCGGATCGTGCCAGGCCGCACCGATCGAAGTTACGGCATTCATGTTGCGCGTTTGGCGGGCCTTCCACCTACAACGATCGCGCGCGCGAAAGAAGTGCTCGAACTCCTCGGTCGCGTCGAAGTGGCGCAAGAACTCGTTGCGGGCGGGCAAATCGAAGATCTCAACGAGGACGGCGGCCCACTCGAACGGGGTGTCGAACTGAGTATCGAGCGCGGCGGCGAAATCGCCGCTCCATCCCGAAAGCCCACGGACCTTTCATCAGCGAAACGCGCGTTACTGCGCGGAATTGCCGAACCGCCAACCGCCCCTCCACTCGAAACACAACTCGCGCTTTTCGGGGGCTTTGCCGATCATCCCGCGGTCGACGAACTTCGCCGCGTCGACTTGAACGCGATGACTCCGCTTGCTGCGTTCGACATGCTTCGTCGGCTCGTCGACGCCGCGCGGGCGTGAGCACTTTGCGCCCACCATAGAAATTTCGTTGGACTGCGCAATATTCAATGAGAAATGCGTCCTGCTCGCGTAAGTTCCTTCTCAGCCCTGTGCCGTGATCAGGCTCGAGAACTTGGAGGATCGCATGGATTCAATCGCACGAGCATGGATGTTCTCACATCTCACTTCGCAACGGAGCGCGCGACTTGAGGCGCTCGGGATCTGGTCACTGATATCTCCACTGCAGCCCCTGATGAAAGGCACTTCCCGTGTACTTGTTCTTGTGCTTGCGCTTTTGGGGGCCGCAACTTTCGTTTCGCCCTCGCGCGCGGATTTCGTCACATTCGATGTAGAGAAGACAACTGCTGTTGCTGGTGGCCTGCCGGTATCAATCTCCAACGTCTACATTCGATTCAGTGCACCAAGTGATCGTTTCATTCGC
>JBJOHQ010000183.1:0-5671 GCA_046047595.1 Planctomycetota bacterium
CGCACGGACGTTCACGCGCGCCATTAGCGCTCCACGTTGTGTCGCGAGAAAAACGCAGGCGGAGCGACGAGTTCGACTCATCGCCCCACCTGCGCTACGCGAATGGACTGTGATTCGGGACGAGAGACAGCGCCGTGTGCCTATAGGCGCACGGGATGACTCGACATGTCCCTAACAGCTCTTTGACCGACACCCATCTTCCGCAATACCGCTCCGACACGGCCTGAAGATTTTGGGTCTCAGATTTTGGGCTTCAGATCTCGCGTTGAAGACTAAAGAGTGACGACGTTGGAATCGAGACAACGCGAGGGTTGGGCCACAGATCTAGGCTCGAGACTCAACTCCCAAAGACGCTGGGCTTGGCACACCCGACGCTGTTCGCGTCGCTGCCTCGGCCTCTCACTCGTCTTCGTCCTCATCGTCATCGCTACCGCCCTTCGGCGCAGTGCTCTTGCCCTTCAGCGCCTCGTTGGCGGCCGCGAGACGCTTCTCAACGACGCGCTGACGAATGTCGGCAAACATCGCTGGATTGTCCTTGATGAATGCCTTCGCGTTTTCACGGCCTTGGCCGATACGCGTGCCCTTGTAGCTAAACCATGCGCCCGCTTTCTCGATGATCCCATCTTCTGATGCGAGATCGACAAGATCGCCGGTCGTGGAAATACCCTCGCTGAACATGATGTCGAACTCTGCCTCACGGAATGGCGGAGCAATCTTGTTCTTGACGACCTTCGCGCGCACTCGGTTACCCACGTTCTTGTCGCCGTCCTTGATTGCACCGATACGACGAATGTCGATGCGAACGGATGCGTAGAACTTGAGCGCCTTACCGCCAGTTGTCGTCTCGGGCGATCCGAACATGACACCGATCTTCTCGCGCAGCTGATTGATGAAGATCACGATGCACTCGCTCTTCGCGATCGCACCGGTGAGCTTTCGCATCGCCTGCGACATGAGTCGTGCTTGGAGACCGACGACCGAATCGCCCATTTCACCTTCGATTTCAGCCTTCGGAATAAGTGCTGCGACCGAGTCGACGACGATGATGTCGACAGCGTTCGAGCGAACGAGCATTTCACAAATTTCGAGTGCCTGTTCGCCAGTATCGGGCTGCGAAACGAGCATCTCATCGAGATTCACGCCGATACGCTTCGCCCAAGAAGGATCAAGCGCGTGCTCTGCATCGATGAATGCTGCAACACCACCAGTTTTCTGCGCGTTCGCAACGACCGTGAGGGCCAATGTCGTCTTACCTGAAGACTCAGGCCCGAAGATCTCGATGATGCGGCCACGTGGCAAACCACGGCCACCGAGTGCAAGATCAAGGCTCAACGCGCCAGTCGCGATCGATGGGATCGGGGCGAGCGAGTCGCCATCGAGCTTCATGATCGAGCCCTTGCCATAGGCCTTCTCGATCGCTCCCATGGCGCGTTCAATGGCGGCCAACTTGCCCTTGCGCTCTTCATCCGCCTTCTGAGCGAGCTTGGCAGCCTCGGCCTTGCTCAAACCAGAACCCGCGGCAGAACCTGAAGCGCGCGGCTTGTCTTCAAGCGTGGAGACCGCGGAAGAGGACGTGCCTGCAGTTCCCGCAGTGCTTGATGTTGCAACATTTGAACTGGCGTTTGAACGGTTGGTGCTGGTTGGAGTCGGCATCGGATTCGTTCCTGTGGAAAGCCTGCTGCTGTTCGCGGGTGTACTCGAGGCAGAACCTGCTCCGGAGCTGGAGGGGCCACTGCTCTTTCCGTTCTGGTTGGAAATCAGACCTGTCGATTGCGTTGCTGATTGAGTTGGAGCGACCATCTTTATCCCCTTCGTTGAAATGTTGTGGGCTGCAGGGTCCCGAAATCCAGCGTTTTTTGTGCTGAGACTGCGGAAGCCATTTGCACCGGCTTGCGGATCAAACTTGTATATCAGACTCGAAGTTTTCGACTGAGCGGAATCCTCTCGAGTAACTGCGAGTAACTCGCGAGTTACTCTCGAGCACCTCCCGCGCGTGAGTTTCACGCGCGGGAGTACCGAACAGAATCCGCTCTTCTGTTCGGTCGATGTTCGTACCTTACCACATCGGACAACTCCGCAAGGTTGTCCCTACTTTTTTCCGAACAGATTTTTATTTTTCTTGTTCTGCTGCGCGGTGCCAGGGCGACCACGACACGCAACAACTTCACCGACAGATGTTTAGAAGAGCGGACAGCAGTGCGCGTTCAAAGCGCATGAGATGCCCAACATCCGCACCAGAGAGCGCGAGTCCACGCAGATCGACTCCGCGCCTTGCCTACGGAGCCCGACTTCCCGTGAGTTCATGCCCGATCGACACCAAGACAGCCCGATCACGACAGCCCGATCACGACAGCCCGATCACGACAACCCGATCAAGACAGCCCAATCAGTAATTCGGCGTTGGCGCGCGATACTTCGACATGTCAATCGATCGGAAGTACGCGATCGTCCGCGCAAGTCCCTCGCGCAACGACACCTTTGGCTCCCAGCCCAGTTGGCTGCGCGCGAGCGTGATGTCTGGCTTCCGTTGCAATGGATCGTCGGTCGGCAAGGGCCGCGCATGAATGATCTCTGAGCGACTCTCCGAAAGCGCAACGGTCATCTCTGCGAGTTCGCGAATCGTGAACTCCGCGGGATTGCCGAGATTCACCGGTCCTGGCAGTGCGTCCGGCGCTTCCATCATTGCGAGGAAGCCATCGAGCAGATCATCGACGTAGCAGAAGGATCGCGTCTGCGTGCCTTCTCCGTAGAGTGTGATTGCTTCACCCGCGAGGGCTTGCCGGATGAAATTCGACACGACGCGACCGTCGAAGGGATGCATGCGAGGGCCGTAGGTGTTGAAGATCCGCACGACGCGAATGTTCACCTTATTCTGCCGCCAATAGTCGAAGAAGAGTGTTTCCGCAGCGCGCTTTCCCTCGTCGTAACACGCTCGCGGTCCGATTGGATTGACGTTTCCACGATAGCTCTCTGGCTGCGGATGCACGTCAGGATCGCCGTACACCTCGCTCGTTGATGCGTGAAAAATCTTCGCGCGCACGCGCTTCGCAAGACCAAGCATGTTCATCGCGCCAAGCACGCTTGTCTTCATCGTCTTGATCGGATTGAACTGGTAATGACCAGGCGCCGCGGGACACGCGAGGTTGAAGATCTCGTCAACCTCAAGCATGATCGGCTCTGTGACGTCGTGGCGGATGAACTCGAAGTTCTTGCAATCGAGCAAATGCTCGATGTTTGACTTCTGGCTCGTGAAGAGATTGTCGAGGCAGATGACGTCGTGGCCCATGCGAACCAGTCGATCGCAGAGGTGAGAGCCGAGGAAGCCGGCGCCGCCGGTGACGAGAATGCGCTTGACCATGGGCCGCAGATGGTACGGGAAATGCGAGGAATCGCGGGTTGCGGCAACGCGCCAACGCCGCGACGATGCGCTCGATGCACGTGACGCACGAGATCCACCCGCCCCCGCGCGAACGTCGCCGCTTTGTTGTGGGAACGATGACGGGCACGAGCATTGATGGCGACCTCGACGCCGCGCTTGTTGAGATCACAGGATCCGGCATCGCAATGCGCACGGAGTTCGTCGTCGGTCACTCGCATCCACTCGGTGATCTTGCCGCGGATTTGCGTCGTGTCGCGTCGCAGGAGCCGCTTGCCGCGAGCGCAATCGCGCGAATCGCCCGCGCATTCGGCGAAGCACATGCCGATGCACTTTCAGAACTCTGCAGTCGTGCGGGTGTTTCGCCAGACCTCGCTGTGCTCCACGGTCAAACGATCTTCCACGCCCCACCACTCACATGGCAACTGCTTGATCCATGGCCCGTCGCAACACGACTTCAGTGTCGCGTGCGCTACGACCTTCGTAGCGCGAATACTGCGAGTGGCGGACAAGGAGCGCCTATCACGCCGCTTGCAGACTTCGTGCTCTTCGGAAGTACTGAAGATTTGATCGTGATGAATCTCGGAGGATTCATCAACGCGACGTTGGTGCCATCGAGAGAACGCGGCATCGAAGCGATTCGCGGATTCGATGTCTGCGCATGCAATCATCTCCTCGATCGAGTTGCGCGCACGAGGCTCGGCACGGCATTCGACAAGGATGGCGAAGCCGCACGACGCGGCATCGTTCACGAGTCAATCAGTCGAGATATCTCGCACGCAATCGCACCGGAACTTGCAGACGACCACCGCCGAGACTCCATCGCGCGACGTTCCCTCGGCACTGGCGATGAGGCTGCGCGCTTGGTTGAACTCACGAGTCATCTTTCTCCGAGTGATGCGTGCCGGACTGTCGCGGATGCCATCGCGGACGCCGCGGTCCGCGTGATTTTGCCTGAGTCCGTCCATGCACCCGCGCGCATCTTGCTCGCAGGTGGATCCGCGCGAAACCAAGCACTGCGAGCTGCCATCGCGCACCGCACGCGTCTTCCAGTGCAGACCACCGCGGAATCCCATGGAATTCCGATCCATATGCGCGAAGCCGCGGAAATCGCGATACTTGGCGCACTCGCCGATGACGGCGTTCGCTACGCGCTCCCGCAAGTCACGGGAACCGCATCGCATGTGATGGATTCGGCGGTGATTGAGCAACTGGGCGCGCGCTCGGGCCCAACGTCTGAACCGAACCTTCACAATTCCTTGACAGCGTAAAGGGACGCAATCGCCATTCTTCCTCCCATGTCAAGCACAAAGGCCGAACTCCTGATCGTTGAAGACGAGCCTGAAATCGCGGAACTCATCGAGTTTCACGCGGAACGCGCGGGGATGCGTCCCCGGAAGGTCCATAGCGGGCGCATCGCGCTCGACGTTGTGAAGCGCGAGAAGCCGGACGTCATCGTCCTCGACCTCATGCTTCCAGACGTCGACGGACTCGAGGTCTGCCGTCGCCTCAAGCAGGACGAAGCGACACGCTCGATTCCAATCGTCATGGTGACGGCGAAAGGCGAAGAGGCCGATGTCGTTGCAGGAATTGAACTCGGCGCGCACGACTATGTGACAAAACCGTTCAGCCCGCGCGTGCTGATGGCGCGACTTCGCAACATCCTGCGCCGAACCAATCCGATCGACGAGCCATCACCAAAGAGCGACCGCATGGTCCTCCTCGCTGGTCGACTCGTCATCGATCTTGATCGCCATGAAGTCGCCGTCGACGGAAAGAAAGCTGAACTCACATTGACGGAGTTTGGCATCCTCCACTACCTCGCGGGCCGACCTGGCTTCGTACGAACGCGCGATCAGATCATCGCATCGGTCCACGGCAAGAGCACAGTGCTCTCCTCGCGCACAGTCGACGTGCACATCACCGCACTTCGTCGCAAACTCGGCGAACTCGCGGATTGCGTCGAAACAGTTCGTGGAGTTGGTTACCGCTTTGCCGATGCGCGTGCCGAAGAAGGCGAGTGAGACGAAAGGCCGTCCTTGCGCGAAGTGGAGAGGAATGGAGAGGAATGGTGAGGAGACGAGTCGAGGGTTCGATGCTGCGGTTCGCTCGCTTCTGACCGATTTTCTCCTGATCGCTCGATACATTTCGAAGCGCGAGCGCTGCACGCGTTCCGCGTATTCCCCACCATCTAGCCCCATCCAACACGCGGAGTTTCCCTCGTACGATGTCAAACCCGATGCAGAATTCGGCCGACAATTTCCCCGCAACGACGGAGAATCAAGAGATTCCGAG
>JBJOHQ010000184.1:0-3494 GCA_046047595.1 Planctomycetota bacterium
GCACCGCCGCCGCCGCCATCGTCACTCACCGACACCTCTGGTGCGAAGCCCGTGATGAATGTGCCTTCGCGGCCGTCGATCGTCGGTCCTGCGGGTCAACAGCTCACGAACAAAGAGAAGACGCGACTCGCGGGTCCGCAAGTCATTCGTGTCGAGCAGGCGGACAATCTTCCAACGCCTCCACCCATGCGACGCACCGGCCCCGGCACTGCCGGACCAGGTGGCGCGGGCGGCGCCCGTGGCCCGATGGGCCGCACGGGTGGCGCAGGTGGGGCGGCAGGTGGAGCTCGCGGCCGAGGTGTCGGGTCTTCCCGCTCCGGTCGCGCGGGCGAATCGGCGCGCATCGAGTTCGGTGCGCAAGACATTCGCGATCGTCAGAAGCGCCTCGATGCGGCGAAGGGCTTCATGTCTTCGCACCGCTCGCCATCGGGTCGACCAATGGGCGGCGGTATGGGCGGCGGTCAACGCACCGAGCGGAAGCCTGGTGAAGTGCAACAGATTCACGTTGCAGAGCCGCTGACGATCAAAGAACTCTCGGCGGCGACCGGCATCAAGGTGACCGACATCATCAAGAAGCTCTTCCTCGGCGGAACGATGGCGACGATCAACAGCGCCATCGATCGCGAGAAGGCTATCGAGATCATGATGGACTTCGAAATCGATCTCATCGTCGATGAAGCGAAGTCTGCGGCGGACATTATCGAGGAGCGCTTCAAGGGTCGCGAACGCGTCGACGAGCGTCGTCGCGCGCCGATCGTGACCATCCTCGGTCACGTCGACCACGGTAAGACGAGTTTGCTCGACCGGATTCGTAAGACGAATATCGCGGCGGGCGAAGCGGGTGGTATCACCCAGTCGACGCGCGCATTCTCCGTGCCGGTCAAATCGGGCGACGTCGATCGCGTGGTGACGTTCATCGATACGCCGGGCCACGAAGCGTTCACGTCGATGCGTGCGCGCGGCGCGAAGGTGACCGACATCGTTGTGCTCGTTGTGTCGGCGGTTGACGGCGTCATGCCGCAAACGATCGAATCGATTCAGCATGCGAAGGCAGCGGGTGTTCCGATCGTCGTTGCGATGAACAAGATCGATCGCCCCGACGCGACCGAACCAAACATTCGTCGCTTGCTCGGCCAACTCGCCGAGCATGGCCTCAATCCGGTGGAGTGGGGCGGCGATACTGAAGTCATCAAGACCAGCGCAACGCGCGGTGACGGCATCGAGGAACTCCTCGCGATGCTCGATTACCAAGCGGAACTCCTCGAACTCAAGGCCGACTTCGGCGGCATGGCGCGAGGCACCGTCCTCGAAGCGTCGATCGAAGAAGGTCGCGGTCCGGTGGCGCGCGTGATGGTGCAAGAGGGCCGCCTGAAGAAGGGCGACTTCATCGTCATCGGTCGCGGTTACGGCCGCGTTCGTGACATCATCAACGATCGCGGAGAACGCATCACCGAAGCGTTCCCGTCGACTCCTGTCGCGATCTCCGGTATCGATGAACTGCCAGACGCAGGCGACAAGGCCTTCGTTGTTGAGTCGATTCGTGCAGCCGAAGAAGCTGCGGAAGAGCGACGTCGTATCGATCGCGAGCGCGAACTCGCGGCGCCAAAGATCACGCTCGACAACATCTTCAAGCACCTCGAGAAGCAGGGCCGCAAGGAACTCGCACTCGTCGTCAAGGGCGATGTGCAGGGCTCGGTCGAAGCGCTCAAGGCGATGCTCTCGAAGTTGCCAACCGAAGAGGTTGTCGTCAGCGTCAAGAGTGCATCGGCAGGCGGTATCAACGAGTCCGATGTCACGCTCGCCGAGGCAACGAAGGCGATCATCGTTGGTTTCAACGTCACCTCGAGCGGCAAGGCTCGTCAGTTGGCCGAGTCGAAGGGCATCGAGATCCGACTTTACGAAGTCATCTACGACCTCATCGACGACGTCACGAAGGCCGCACGCGGCATGCTCGCACCCGAGCTCAAGCTCGAGGTCCTCGGTCATGCGGAAGTGCGTCAGGTGTTCAAGATCTCGAAGGTCGGCGCGATCGCTGGTTGCTATGTCACCGATGGCGTGGTCGAGCGCAATGCGCAGATCCGCGTCACGCGCGATGGCATCGTCATCGAGAAGGATCGTCGCCTCGAGCAGCTCAAGCGCTTCAAGGACGATGCGAAGGAAGTGCGTGCAGGTACCGAGTGCGGCATGAAGATCATGGGCTACGACGACATCAAGGTCGGCGACGTCCTCGAGTGCTACAAGACCGTCACGGTGTCGAGAAGTTGAACGGAGGAGGTTTGTCTGTGATGGCTTCTCGACGCGACATGCACGAAGACGACGGTGAAAATCACCGCGAATCCCACGCTGGTCCTTCCGGACCGGCGAAGGGACCGCGTCGGCGTGATCCGAATGCGGGGCTTCCGCGCGACGGCAAATTCGCAGGGAAATCTGCGTCGAAGCCTGCTGGAAGGGGCGTCGGTACGCGGCCCACGCGCTTGCGTGGTCCGCTTGGCGAAGAGATGCAACGTACCGATCGCCCGCTGCAAGTCGCGGGTGAGATTCGTCGTGCCGTCCAAGCTGAAATCGCGCGCGGGCTGAACGACCCGCGTGTGCAGGGCTTGGTTTCGGTCACCGACGTCGAGTTGACGCCTGATCTCGCGCAAGCCCGCATCAAGGTGTCGGTGCTTCCCGAGCAAAAGGCGTCGCTCACGCTCTCGGGGCTCCGTGCGGCCGCCGGCTTCTTGCGTCGTCGCGTCATGGACGAAACGCGCATCGGTCGCGTGCCAACGTTGGTTTTCGAGGTCGACGAGCGCTTCAAGCGCGAAGCGGCACTTGATTCTGCAATCCGTTCGACGACTGGCTCCACCTCTGCGGAGCCCATGCCGTCGGCGATTCCGGTTGATGAAGATGAAGGGGACGGGAAGGAAAGGCCGGAGGACAAGACACGATGAAGGTCGAACTCGTCCGTGCGCCCAAGTTTGGGGCCATTCTCCGCAAGCACAACAGCGCGCTGGTACTCGGCGAGACGCCGGTTTTGCCAGGGCATGAGGCCAACGATCCGCTCGCGATCTTGTTGACCAACTTCCTGCTGTGGGAAAGCACACCGAAACTCGCCGAGGAAGCGCTTAGTCGGCTCTCGCGGCTCGTCGTCGACGCGAATGAATTGCGTGTGATGCTTGAGCGTGAAGTCATCGAGACGATCGGCGAGAAGTACCCGTTCGTGGAAGAACGCGCAGCGCGTCTTCGCGCAACGCTCAACGACATCTTCCGTCGGCAGCACCGAACGTCCCTTGATCACCTGCGCAATCTCTCGCGCAAGGATCAACGCGCGTACCTCGACAGTCTCACGGATATTCCGCCGTTTGTGGCGGGCCGCACAGCGGTGGTGGCCTTCGAGAATCCTTCGCCCATCATCGATGACACGATGGTGGAATTGCTTGTGCAGCAAGACGCGGTCGATCCGACGGCAACAACTCCAGAGGTTGCCGCGTGGATTGCGAAGCACCACAAGATCG
>JBJOHQ010000185.1:0-10793 GCA_046047595.1 Planctomycetota bacterium
GCGCCAGCGGTTTCCGCGAGATCGCGCAATTCGCCGAGCGGATCTTCGAAATCCATGCGCGAACCGCGCGTGCGTACGCCCACCAAAATCGCGGGCTCGGCGCTCACTGCTGCTGCGTCGCGTGGATCAATCTTCATCTTGGCTCAATGTACGCGCTTCGGCTTCGTCCCGCGCGCAAGGAGCGACACGGGTTCGGCAGGCGTTGAAAGATCGTCTCCACGGTCGCCCGCCGCTCGTCGAAGCGCCGCGTATGCCGCGATCATCGCGGCATTGTCAACACAATGCGCCCGCGCGGGCACGATCAACTGCAACGCACGTCGCGCGCAAAACGAGGCAAGTTCCGCGCGAAGATGCGCGTTCGCAACGACCCCACCACCAACGAGAAGCGCCTGCGGAGCTTCCTGTTCAGCCGCGCGCTCAAGACGGTCCATCACTTGTGCTACCGCAGCTTTTTGAAAACTCGCTGCGAGATCCGCACGACGCGCGGGGCTCAAATCGGCCGAACTCCGCAGAAACGTCGACTGCGCGCCGCGCCCTTGCGGAACGCCGCGCACTTCGTAGAGCAGTTTCGTTTTGAGTCCTGAGAGCGAGAAATCAAGCGGGTTCGGAAGTTGCGGGCGCGCGAACTTCAACGCATCAGAATTCCCGCCAACCGCACAACGCTCGAGGTTTGGTCCGCCTGGATGCGGAAGTCCCAACATGACTGCGGCCTTGTCAAACGCTTCACCAACCGCGTCGTCGATCGTTCGCCCAAGAAGCGTCGCAGCACACGCGCCCTCGATGCGAAACAAGCTCGTATGCCCGCCGGAAACCACAAGTCCGAGCGCAGGACTCGGAACTTTCGGCGGCGAAATGGCTGTGTTCAACGATTCTTCCGCGCGATACTCGCGAAGGAAACCCGCGAACAAGTGTGCCGCAACGTGATCAATCGCGTGAAACGGCCGATCGAGCGCGAACGCGACTGCCTTCGCGAGACTCGTCCCGACCAAGAGACTTCCGATGAGTCCGGGGCGAACTCCCGCCGCGACTGCGTCAATCTCTCCAACCGCAACACCTGCCTCGTCGAGTGCTGCGCGAACGACCGGAAGAATGCGTTCAACATGCGCTCGGCTCGCAATTTCGGGCACGACCCCGCCGTATTCCGCATGCAAGTCGTATTGCGACGCAACAACGCTCGATCGGACGCAAAGGCGCCCGTCGACAACCGCGGCTGCGGTCTCATCGCAAGAACTTTCAATACCAAGGATGCACGACATGCCCGCGCATGGTAGAAGCCTTCTACGAAATGGCGTACCGCCCCCCCTACATCGATGAGCGCGCGATCATGGTCGAAGGTCGTCATCCGGCGACTCTTGAGCAATCTGACTTTCTCGCGCACTGTGAGATCGAAACTGGTCGCGTCTCAGGGCCAGGCGGACAACACCGCAATCGCGTGGATACGGCGGTGTGGGTCAAGCACACGCCGACGGGTGTGGAAGCCCATGCAACGGAGCGGCGAAGCCAAGCGCAGAATCGACACGTGGCGATTTTCCGCCTCCGCCTCAAACTCGCGTGCAAAGTCCGTACGGTCACGAGCCGCGACGGCCACAAGCCGAGCGAACTCTGGTGTCGTCGACGACAGGGCGAAAAACTCCCGGTGAATCCGGAACATGAGGATTTTCCCGCGTTGCTCGCTGAAGCGCTCGATGTTGTGACCGCGCGTCGCTACGACGTGGCGGGTTCTGCGGGCATTCTTGGGATTACCATGAGTCAGTTGACGCGACTCATCCGCAACGAACGGCACGCATTCGCGCGCATCAACGAAGGTCGCGAAGCGATTGGTCTGAGCCGCCTGAAGAGTTGATGCAACCGAAGCTTCAAGCACACGTTCGCGATCGGTTCGATGGAGCACGCTCAGATCTTCGATGAGACCGCTACCATCGCGGCCATGGTTGCGCCTTCCATTGATTCGATCTCCACCCGAGTTCGCGCACTTGCTCGCGAGGAAGCACCTCGCGCGACCGAACTCCGCCGCGAACTCCACACGCATCCTGAGATTTGTTACGAAGAAGTGCGCACCAGTGCGCGCATTCGACAGGCGCTCGACGAAGCAGGAATCGCGCACAAAGACGGCCTCGCGGGTGGCACTGGCACGCTCGCATTTCTCCCTGGGACCGCGCCAACCGCGATTGCGTTGCGCACCGATATCGACGGTCTGCCGATTGTTGAGGAGAGCAAGGCTCCGTGGGCATCGCGCACAGCTGGGCGTATGCACGCGTGTGGACACGACGGACATACTGCGATCCTCGTCGGAGCGGCGCGCGTCCTCAAACGTCTCGCATCGGAAGGCGCGCTTCCAAATCCTGTGCGATTTCTCTTTCAACCGGCCGAGGAAGGTGGCGCGGGCGGCCGCCGCATGGTTGAGGACGGCGCACTCGATGCACTTCCCGAAGGCCCCGCACCACGCCGCATTTACGGCCTCCACAACTTTCCTGGCGTGACGCTCGGTGCGCTGCAAACGCGACGCGGGTCGCTGTTTGCCTCGAGCGATCGCTACGAAATCGTCGTGCGAGGTCAGGCCGCGCATGCAGCGTGGCCGCATCAGGGGCGCGATCCAATTCTCGCGGCGAGCGCGATCGTGGTTGCGTTGCAGAGCATCGTCGCGCGAGAAACCGACCCGCTCGATGCAGCGGTTGTGAGTACGACGACCTTTCACTCAGGTACCGCGACCAATCAAATCCCCGCATCGGCAACGCTGCAAGGAACTGCGCGCGCGCTGCGCGAAGAAACGCGTTCGCACATCGAACGGCGCATCGCGGAAGTCGCGCGCGATGTTGCGCGAGCGCATCGCTGCGAGGCGGAGGCTGTCTACACGCGCGGATATCCCGTCACGCGCAACGATGACAAAAGCGTCGCAGAGTTCGAGCGCATCGTGCGTGAACATCTTCCATGGCAGCGGCTCGAACACATGGATGTTCCTGTGATGGGCGGCGAAGATTTCGCGTTCTATGCCGAGAAAATCCCAGCGTGCTTCTACATCCTCGGCATGGAGGATGGACAGTGGAAATCGGCCAATCTTCACCAACCGACGTACGACTTCAACGACGCTGCGATCGAACACGGTATCACCGCGATGGCCATGCTCGCACTCTGCGACCACGCACCAAGCGCGTAAGTTGATCGCGATCGTCCTCTGTCACAGATTCGCCGCGAATTTACGTTCGACCAGAATCGCTACGAACTCGATGCGAACGCACCTCAGCTTCGCAGCAATTTCCCCCGATTCATCTTGCATTATCGCGTTCTCAGCCGATCTTGAGGGATCGGCTCACGCCACCAAACCCCGTTGACTGCGCTTTCACATGACCCACACCGCACTCGCCTTGGCCGTTCTTCTCGCACCGTCGCTTGATGCGACGACTTCCTCGCTGCATCGCGGGACGCAAGGTTCCGTGACGTCCGCCGCGCGCCAAGCAGCCGCGAGCACGCAGAATCTGAAGCAAGGCTTGAAGCTGGGTTTGAAGCAGGGCCCGACGCAAACTCCACCGCTCCAAGGTGCTGGCTATCGGGCGCTCGATGCGAACGAATTCGCCGCATTGCGTGCGGGTGTTCCCGCGGCAAGCATCACGATTGATCTACCGACGCGAGGCGCGGTGACCGTGAATCTCGCACCGATGCCGCTTGTTGACGAGAACTTCCAACTTGAAACCGCTGCAGTCGTGAAGGGCGAAGTTCGTCGCACGCCGTTTGATGCACCACTGCCGTTCGCCTACACCGGCACAGTGCAAGGCGAACCCGATTCGCGCGTCTACCTGGGATTTGGTCGCGGTGAGGGCGCGCATCTCACGGTTGGTTCGATCGAGATTGGTACGGAGTCTTGGTGGATCTCTGACGGTGGCCTGCGCGCGCGCAATCGCGGACTTCCTCCGATGATTGCCCACGAAAGCGCGCTTGCCGCACAGTCGGTCGAGGGCCTCGCGTGCGCCGCGGCGGAACTCGCGGAGAACGTCGCTCACAACGGAAACAGTGCTGGTGAAGGTGGTCTCGCAGGCGGACCCGCATGCCGCGAATTCAAGATCGCCGTTGATACCGACACCGAGTTCACCATGTCCGCGCAAGGCGGAAACACCGTTGCCGCCGCGCAATATGCACTGCTCTTGATGGGTGCGTCGAGCCAGGTTTACGCGCGCGATGTCGATGTTCGCATTCCAATCACGTTCTTGCGACTTTGGACGGGCGAAGATCCGTGGACGATGACCGGTATGGTCGATCAGCTCTACCAGTACCGCGACTTCTGGGCGGCCAACGAAACGGCGGTCGTGCGCGATCTTGGCCATCACCTCGCAGGCCGCGGTCTTGGCGGCGGCGTCGCGTGGTTAAGCGTTGCGTGCTCCAATCAAGACTACGGCTTCGGTCTTTCTTCGGGCGTTGGCTACGGATTCCCCTACCCGCTCATCGATCACGATCACGGCAATTGGGAGCCGATGGTCGTCTCGCACGAACTCGGCCACAACTTCGGTGCGCCGCACACGCACGACCACAATCCGCAGGCAGACGGCTGCGGGACCAACGATTGCTCGCAAGCGTGGAGCGGCACGATCATGTCGTACTGCCACATTTGCGCGGGCGGCATGTCGAATGTCTCACTGTTGTTTCACCCCTACTCGATCGCGTCGATGAGCGCACACATTGCGAATACGCCGTGCGTTGACCAAGGCGCGTTCGCGGTGAATGACGCGAGCACCACGATCGAAAATACCCCTGTTTCCATCGACGTTTTGCTCAACGACGGCTACGTCAACTGCGCGTCAGCGTCGATTCTTTCCTTCAGCGCAACGAGTACCGCGGGCGGAACGATCACGCTCGCTGCGGGTTCAGGTGGCTCGAACAACCAACTCCAGTACACGCCACCAGCAAACTTCGACGGCACCGACACGTTCACCTACACGATTGTCGACACGAACGGCATCACGTCGACGGCAACCGTTTACGTCACCGTCCAAGCGATTTTGCAGCAGTCCTACGTGCTCAACGCGAACACTGGCGTGCGTGCGCACTGGTACGCGCTCGCAGGCGATACGTCTGTGTTGCCCGACTTCTCAACGCTCACGCGCTACGGAACAGCGACGCTTCCGAACATCGACATCCCATCGACCGGTGGAGACTTCTCGCTCTCCGGCCGCGCCGACTATGTCGCTGCACGCTTTGAGGGCTGGCTCAATGTTCCAACGACGGGTGTGTGGAATCTCTCCACCGAATCAGACGACGGCTCACGACTGTTCGTCGACGGCCAGTTGCTCGTGAACAACGATGGTCTGCACGGCATGGTCGATCGAACAGGAAGTGTCGCGCTCGAAGCTGGTCTCCATGCGATCGTCGTTGAGTTCTTCGAGAACGGCGGCGGTGCGGGTGAAATCGTGCGCTGGGAAGGCCCGGGAACCGCGCGCGCGATCATTCCTGCTTCGGCGTGGACCAACGGCGGCTCGCTGATGGCGATCGACCTCGACGGCGATGGCACGGTCGGTGCGTCAGACCTCTCGATGATCTTGGCCTCGTGGGGCCCTGCGCCCGCAGGAACTGCCGCGGACTTTGATCGCAATGGGTCGGTTGACGCGGCGGATCTCGCTCGGCTGCTCGAACGCTGGGGCTCATAATCCGCTGAAAGATCGCGCGTCGTTCACCGAGTTTCACTCGGGTTGCGCGCGGACTCAGTCGATCCCGAAAGCGCTTCGGACGTCCGCTCTCGAGATGGTCGACTTCGGCCGTCGACTTCGGCGGTCGTGCGAAGCCTTCTCTTGGGGCCGGCTTTCGGGGCCGTCTTTCGGTGCCGCCGCGAACCGCCTCCTCCCCCTGTTGCTCTTGTCCGAAACAGGACTTGCGGAGGGTTGAGGCGCTCGCTACATTGCTCGACTCGACATTTCAAACCGCTCGAACTACCGGGCCCCTGTTGCCATCTCGCGAGTCATCTCGAGAGCGCAGCCGGGTCCGCAACGAACCAGGCCGCGTGCGCCGAAGTCGTTGAGTCCGGTGGGAGGTCACGGAAACTATGGCTGCAAAGAAAGTCACAAAGCAGTTCAAGATCATGGCGCCGGGTGGCAAAGCCACTCCCGCCCCGCCGATTGGCCCAGTCCTTGGTGCAAACGGCGTCAACCCCGGACAATTCATCACGAAGTTCAACGAAGCCACGCGCGCGCTCAACGGCCGCGTCGTCGGTTGCGTGATCACGGTCTACTCCGACCGTTCATTCGACTTCGAGATCAAGAGCTCGCCCACTTCGGTTCTGATCGCTGCGGCGCTCAAAGTCGAAAAGGGTTCGGGCCGTCCGAACACCGACAAGATCGGCAAACTCTCGAAGGCGCAGGTCAAGGCCATCGCTGAAGAGAAGTTGAAGGATCTCAACACCACCAACATTGAAGCCGCGATGCGCGTCGTCGCTGGTACTGCACGCTCGATGGGCGTGACGGTGGAGGGCTAAACCATGCCAAAGATTTCAAAGCGTCGCAAGGCAAATCTCGCGAGCGCGGTTGAAACCGTGCTTTCGCCCGCAGAAGCGGTCGCGACTCTCCGCAAGTTCAAGACTCCGAAGTTCGATCAGACGGTCAACGTCGTGATGCACCTCGGCATCGATCCGAAGCAAGCTGATCAGATCCTCCGTGGTTCGATCGGTCTTCCGCACGGCACCGGCAAGACGGCTCGCGTCGTCTGCTTCTGCCAATCGGACAAGGTTGCTGCAGCGAAGGCTGCGGGCGCCGTTGAAGCTGGTTCAGACGACCTCGTCGCAAAGATCGAGGGTGGTTGGATGGACTTCGACGTCGCGGTCGCAAGCCCCGACATGATGCGCGTCGTTTCGAAGCTCGGTAAGGTCCTCGGTCCGAAGGGTCTCATGCCCTCGCCGAAGGCTGGCACCGTTGCTCCTGACGTGATCAACGCGGTCAAGGAATACTCGAACGGTAAGCAAGAGTATCGCAACGACGACGGCGGCAACGTCCACGGCGTCATCGGCAAGCTCTCGTTTGCCGACGCGAAGCTCGTCGAGAACCTCGAAGCGTTCATCGCCAACATCCAGAAGGTCAAGCCTGCTGCTGCGAAGGGCACGTACGTCAAGAAGTGCGTCATCGCGGCATGCATGAGCCCTGGCGTTCAGGTTTCCGTCTAACTCCACGCGTATCCCCGCGAAGTCAATCGCGAAAGGAAGAGTCATGAGCAAGCCAGTTAAGGACATGATCGCGTCGGAGTACACCCGTCGCTTCGAAGGCGTCACCGGCGCCGTCGTTGTCGAAATCCGCGGTCTCGATGCGAAGGCAACCACGTCGATGCGTGGTTCGCTCCAACAAAAGGGCATCAAGGTCACCATCGTCAAGAACGCGCTCGCGCGTCGCACCTTCAAGGGTGGACCGCTTGCGTCGCTCGAGAAGGCACTCAAGGGCCCGTCGGCCATGCTGACCGGCGCTGAGAGCGCCATCATCGTCGCCCGTGAAATCGTCAAGGCCGCTGAGGCTGAGAAGAAGATCGTGCTCAAGGGCGCGATCTTCGACGGCGAGTATTACGACGGCGATGCCGGCGTGAAGAAGCTTGGCAGCTTCCCAACGCGGGAAGAAGCACAAGCGAAGGTCGTCACCCTCGTGCTTTCGCCTGCGCGCAACATCATGGGTTGCGTCAAGACGATCCAAGAGAAGCTCGAGAAGGGCGAAACCATCTCGAAGGTTGCCTAAACGTTGCCTACGCCTCGCGGGTCTCCCGACCCACGCAGGTTGCGTCAACGTCCCGTTCTATTCCGTTTCCAGTTCATCCAACCAATTCAGTTTGTCACCGACTGGTCCAATGAAGGGCTCGAGTCCTAGGCGAGGCGAAAGCCTCCACGACCGAATCTTTCGGATGAAATGCCGCGCGTTGCGGCACCTCTCAGTGACCTGACCGCGGCGGAAGCCGCAGAGTAAGCGAGTACCACAATGTCCGACACCAAGACCTTTGACGCAAAGATCAGCACCCTCGGCGATTCGATCGCGACCCTCACCATCAAGGAAGCCGTCGAGCTCACCGAGTACATGAAGGTCACCTACGGCATCGAGCCAGCTGCTGGCGCGGTTGTTGTTGCTGGCGACGCTGGCGGCGGCGCTGCGAAGGCTGCTGAGAAGACCGAGTTCAACGTCGTCCTCAAGGGCGCCGGCGCGAACAAGATCGCTGTCATCAAGGCTGTCCGCGAAGCGACCGGCCTCGGCCTCGCCGAAGCGAAGGCTCTCGTCGATGGCGCGCCAAAGACGGTCAAGGAAAACGTCAGCAAGGAAGACGCGGCGAAGCTCGTCGACGTCCTCAAGGCTGCCGGCGCCGACGCGGCTGCCGAGTAATACCGAATCGATGCGAAGGCGGGCGCTCGGCAACCCCGGGCGCCCGCCCATTCGCAGCGGCGGCGCGAGGATCCCAGTCCTCTCGCCGGCTGTCCGGAAACTTCCTGTACCTTGTGGATGGAAGTTCTCCGGATCGGTTGAGGGTTCTGGGATTCGTGTCTACACTCGTGATCTCCCTATCGGGCGCGGCTTTCGCTTGAAGCATCCGCTGATCACACTCTGAAAACATGGCACCTGGCTGGCGATCCCGGTCTGGTGCTTTCACTTGTAGGGGACTCTTTGATGTCGTCCAAGACGATTCGGGACTTCTCGAAGCGCGGTGATGCCCTCCCCGTGCCAGTTCTGACCCGCGTGCAGGCAGACGCCTATCGGCGCTTCCTCCAACTCGACAAGTCTCATGAAGAGCGCACGACGTCGCTCGGTCTTGAGGCACTCATGCGGGAAGTTTTCCCGATCGAGAGCTACGACGGCTCGATGAAGCTCGAGTACCTCTACTACAAGCTCGATGAGCCTCGCTACACCGCTGATGAATGCCGCGAGCTTCGCCTGACCTACGGTCGGCCGTTCCGCGTTGGCGTTCGTCTCGTCCGTGAAGGCACGAGCGAAATCGCTGAGGAAGAGATCTACCTCGGTGAAATCCCAATCATGATGGGCGGCGGCGAGTTCATCGTGAACGGCGCTGAACGCTGCATCGTGAGCCAGCTCCACCGCTCGCCTGGCGTCGACTTCTCGATCGTCAGCTCGTTCGGTGACCGCCCGCTGCACCAAGCGCGCGTCATCCCAGAGCGCGGCTCGTGGATCGAACTCGAAGTCACCAAGAAGGACGTCCTGGCGATGCGCATCGACCAGTCGACGAAGCTCGCGGCGACCACGTTCCTCCGCGCACTCGATGAGCAGTACTCGTCGACCGACCGACTCCTTGAACTCTTCTACGAAGTCGAGGAAATCAAGGTCGCGAAGCTGAAGCCCGAGCACTACGCGGCTGAACTCGTCATCGACTCCGACACCGGCGAAGAACTCTGCCGCGTCGGTTCGCCGATCGGCGACATGGTTTCGACGATTCAAGCGTCGAACCTCGGCACGATTCGCGTCATCACCGACGCGAGCGACCCGCTCATCCTCAACACGCTTGCCGAAGAGAAGCTCGACTTCCTCGCAGGCGTGACCGAGCACGAAGCTGCGCTCCTCAAGATCTACGGACGTCTTCGTCCGGGCAACCCGCCGCAGATCGACAAGGCGAAGGCGCTCTTCCAAGAGAAGTTCTTCGACGAGAACCGCTACCGCCTCGGACGCGTCGGTCGATTCCGCATCAACCGCAAGTTCGAACACGACAAGGAGTATTGCGAAGGTGGCAAGCTCGGCCAACTGCCGGCTGAAACCGTGCAGCACATCCGCGCGCAAGACTTCCTCGCGGTCATCCGTTACATGCTCGATCTTCGCGCGAAGCGCAACAAGGCGCACGTCGACGACATCGATCACCTCGGCAACCGTCGTCTTCGTACGCTTGACGAACTCGCGACCGAAGAAATGCGCAAGGGCTTCCTCAAGCTCCGCCGCACGGTGCAAGAGCGCATGTCGACGCGCGAACCAGGCGATCTCGCGAAGATCGCAGACCTCGTCAACTCGAAGTCGATTTCGAGCGCGATCGAGTTCTTCTTCGGCCGAAGCGAACTTTCGCAGGTCGTCGACCAGACGAACCCGCTGTCGATGCTCGTTCACGAGCGTCGTCTCTCGGCGCTTGGCCCTGGCGGTCTCAACCGCAAGCGCGCAGGCTTCGAAGTGCGCGACGTGCACATCTCCCACTACGGTCGTATCTGCCCGATCGAAACGCCTGAAGGTACGAACATCGGCCTCATCGCGTCGCTCGGCATTTACTCCGAGATCGACGACTACGGCTTCCTCCAAACGCCGTACCGCAAGGTCAAGAGCGGCAAGGTTTCGCCGGAAGTGCAACTCCTTCGTGCAGACGAAGAGTTGAAGCGCGTCTTGGCGACGTCGGACGTTCTCAAGGGTGGAAGCAAGCAACTTGAAGGCATTGTTCTCGCACGCATCGACGGCGACCTCGCGGAAGTTCCCGCGGATCAGGTCGAATACGTCGACGTGAGCCCAAAGCAGATCGTCGGCGTTTCGGCGTCGCTGATCCCCTTCCTTGAGCACGACGACGCCAACCGCGCGCTCATGGGTTCGAACATGCAGCGTCAGGCTGTGCCACTCGTCAAGGTCGATCCTCCGTGCGTCGCCACGGGCATGGAGAAGTCCGTCGGTGTCCACTCGGGCATGATTGTCACCGCAGCACGCGGCGGCACCGTGACCTTCGTCGACAGCGAGCGCATCATCATCGACACCGCCGACGAGTACGAGCTCCGCAAGTTCGCGGGCCTCAACGAGCGCACCTGCCAGAACCAGCGCCCGGTCGTCAAGCCCGGCGACAAGGTGACGGCCGGCCAGATCATCGCCGACGGCGCGTCG
>JBJOHQ010000186.1:0-4946 GCA_046047595.1 Planctomycetota bacterium
TCTTGACCGGATGGATCATCGAGTTCTCGCCGCATGCGTTCGAAGGAGATCGTCACACGCTCGAGTGCGGCGAGAACGTCGTCGCTTGAGCGTCGGCGACCGCCAACAGGCAGTTCGCGAAAGCAGGTTGGAAAGGGCAGCGACTTCGGAGCGTCGTCGACCGAGCACTCTTCAATTCCTTCGATCGGCAGCGTTCCGACGAGTCTGAGTCTTGCGATTCCGTGCATGACTTTGTGCCCTTTCCAGTGCCAGTCCGTGGCACCCTGCGTAGAGGTGATCGTCGCTTGAAGGCCTGCACTTCCGACTTGCATCGCAAATTCCGAGACAATGTTCAAAGCCGCAAGAGTTGCGCGGATCAGGGTGATAAAGAACGAGCGAGGACGATCGAGGACGATGCGAAGCCACGAAACTCACGCCACATCGGTTGGTGCTGCGCGGCGCGAAAGCCAGACCATCGCACCCGCAGCAAGAGTTGCGAGAACCGCGAAGCCGCCCAAAATCGCGCCAGCTCGCCAGATCCGCGCAGGATCGGCGATGGTCTCTGCATGAGAGAACACCGTGCGGCCCACTTCTTGTCGCGCGTTTGCGATCCCAACGCGAAGAAGATCGTTGCGCCGTTCGGGTCGCCGGTTGAGTTCCGCCATGGCTGCGGTTGCGACCGCGTCGAGTGTTGCGATGGTGTCGTCGGTGTCGCCACCTTGAAGCGAGAGACGAATCGTGGAGCCCTCTTGTGCGAGGGTCACGCGCGACGAGAGATCTGCCGCCAATGTGCTTGCTTCTGCGTGCGTGCGGCCGCGATCAGAGATGCGCCCCGCAACCGCTCCGACAAATGCGTCGGTCGTGAGCGCGGCGGTGACTTCATCGGCGAGTGACTTCGCGTCGACCGTGCCATCTTGCTTTGCTTCAGGCGCACGACTCGATGCCACAAGTTCGACCGTGGCGCGAGATTTCTCGGGAAACACGCTGCCGGCGAGATTCCACGAGACAAACGCCGCGGCCGCCAGTGCAATCGATGCCGCAGCGCTTGTGGTCACAAGCCGCGTTCCTTGCGCGCGTCGCTCCAACGCACGCTCGCTCGCGGCGAGGACAGTGCGCAAATCCAAGAGTTCTTGTCGTTCGCTGGCAAGCGCTTCGCGTTCGGCGGCCAGTGCGCCTGCCGATCCAGCGGCCGCTGCCATCGAGTTCGCGCCCAAGCCTTCGCCCGCACCGGCGAACTCGCCGTTGTACGGAGTGGCTTGCGCCGCGAAGGAGTCCACGGCACTGCCTTCTGACGCACCCGCATCCAACCGTGGCTGCGCGTAAATCTGCTTGAGGGTGCGGAGCGCTCGCGCCCTATGACGCAAGCCCTTTCGCAACGCTGCAAGCCGCTCCTTGCGCTTTCGAAGAAATGCCGCAGCCTGGGCCAATTGCGCCACCTTGGGCGCCATCAGTTGGTGAATGCGCGCTTCGGCAGCACGCGCGATTTCTTCTTCATCGAGTTGTGGGGCAGGCTGCGCGATTGTCGCGGAGCCATCAGGTGAGTTGGGCGAATCGCATGCACTTGTATCTGCATTCTGAGCGACCTGCGCGCTCTCCAACTGCGCCTCGAGTTGCGTGCGCTCTTCGGTCAACGTGCCAACATGTCTTTCAAGCCGCTCGACCTCGCTTGCCAACGCGAGCGCATCGGCGCGCGCCGCCTCAAGCGCGTCTGCCATCTCCGCGGCTTGACGCTCATAATCGCTCGCACGACGCTCGTGTTCCGCCGCGCGACCTTCGTGTTCCGCCGCGCGACGCTCGTGTTCCGCCGCGCGACGCTCGAATTCAAGCATCAGTTCGTTCGAAAGCGCGGCGCGTGCATCGCGCGACTCTGCGAGTGTTCGCTCGCACGCAGCCTCCATGCGCTCAGCCTCGTGCTTCCAGTGCTCACTTGCTGAGAAAAGCGTTTCGACGCGCGTTTCGACTTCCGCATGTGATGCGCGCAGGGCCGCCAACTGCGACTCAAGCGCGCACTGCCGCTCAAGGACACGCGCACGCTCTTCTTCGAGAATGCTGATTTCGCGCTCGAGGCGTGCGTTTTCACGCACAAGCGAAACATCATCTTCGCTCTGTTCGCGCACAGTCTCGCGCATATTGGAGAGCCGCGACTCGACCTCCGCAATCAACGCAAGGACATCCTCATGACGAAACGCTGTTGGTTTCGCCGACATCGTCGCGTCTTCGCTCGTATTGAGGCTCTCGCCAACCTGGGGCTCGATCATGGCGTACGTTCTCCGCTGAAGGCATCGGCGTATTCGCGGGCCTTCTCAAGCGAGCTCGGTCGGATCTGCGGAGAAAGCCGAGTCTGCGGGCAGGTCCGTCTTGGTTCTCGGCGAAAAAATGCGGTTCAGCTGCTGCGCGGGAGCATGCACCGCGCCGTCGAATGATCAGTTGCTCTTGCGAAGTAGCCAGCCGAGTTCGGGCATGCGCATGAAACGCACGGCCGCGAAATAGACACTCGCAGCGACCGCCACTTTGATCACAAGATGTATCGCGAGTTCGCGCCACTCCATCGACTGCGGCAAGAACGCACCGACCGCAAGCGTTGCCCCCGCCATCACGGCGGTCGCGACGACGCAGCGCAGCCAACCCACGACCACTTCACGGTTCACGGAGTCAGGCACGCGACGCGCGAGGATGCGTAAGAGAATCGCCGACTGAAGCATGGAGCAAATGGCGGTCGACCACGCGAGTCCTGCTTCGCGGAGGGGCGTGAAGATCAACGTCAGATTGAGACAGATGTTGAGGATCACCATCGCAACTGCGACGAGTACTGGCGTCATCGATTCCTTCCGCGCATAAAACGCGCGCGTAAAGATGTGGCCCATTTGATAACTCCAAATGGCCGGAGCAAATCCGACGAGCACCCATGCAACACGTTCGGTGTCGTCCGCCGTGAAATTGCCGCGTTGAAAGAGCGCACCCACCGATTCGCGCGACGCAAGCATCAGGCCCGCACTCGCCGGAAGTCCAACGAACACTGTGAGGCGCAACGCACGACGAATCGTCGCCGCAAAGGCGACTGCGTCGTTGTTCTGCTTGGCGAGCAGCGGAAACACTGCGGTCGCGATCGAGATTCCAAAGACGCCGAGCGGAAACTCGTAAAGTCGCTGTGCATAGGTGATGCTCGACATCGCGCCCTCCGCGAGCGGATACGCGAAACCGAAAATCGTCGGACCGACATACGTCGGCCAACTCGCGATGAGGCCGTCGACCGCCGTATTGATTTGCAGTACGCCAAGTCCAAGCATCATCGGCGCAGCTTGGGTCAGCGTTCCGCGCACCGATGCCCACACGGTCGAATCGCGCCAGACAAAATGCGGGTGCGCCACCCGCAGCGCATAAGCAGTCCACGCAACTTGAATGGCGCCAGAGACAAGGACGCTCATCGCCACCATGCGGACATGCCACTCGGGCGAGAAGGATTTGCCGAGAAAAAGCGGCGAAAATCCTACGATCGCGATCATGAACGAGATGTTCAGGATGATTGGCGCCGCAGCCATCGGTCCGAAGCGACCATGCACTTGCAGCGCCGCACCGCCAATCGCCACGATGCAGACGAGCGGCATGTACGGCAGCATCAACATCGTGAGCTCGTACGAAAGTCGCGCGTAACTCACGCTGACGATTGGTATGGGAACGCCGCCGTTTCGAAGTGGCGGACCGTAGGTGTATGCAACTTCGGGCGCATTCAGCCACGCGACGAAAAGGCCAACTTCACCGATCGCGACAAGAAGCCAGAGAAAGCCTGCGAGCAACACGAGCACAAGCGCGAGATACCGCCTCGCAACTTCTGGATCATCGCGACGAAGTTCGCTGTACCGCGGAAGAAACGCGGCCGACAGCGCACCCTCACCGAACAAGCGCCGAAAGAGATTGGGGATTTGAAAGCCGAAGGCGAATGCGTCGTTGATCGGACCAACACCGAAAAACGCCGCGAGTGCGACATCGCGTCCGAGGCCTGTGATGCGACTCAAGAGCGTCAGTCCGCTCATCAGGCGCGCGTGGTGTTCGAATCGTTCGCCGGCCATCGGAATCCGTTCCTTTGCCGTGCGTCGCATACACGCGACGCCATCATCCATCATCAACCATCACGCGCTTCGCCCGCAGCCGCGGCAGACGAACGTTCACCGCTCGCGTCCGCGGCATTGCGCGGACCGATTTCGAGCGATGCACTCGACATATCTGGCTCAAGAGCGCGCCGATCAATGGTGAGCCGAGCGCGGCGATTGCCCTTCTCGAAGATCCCCTCTGCATGATCGAGGCCATCTTCAAGAAGCACGGTCTTCCAACCGTTGGCGCGGTAGCGTTCGCGCGTCGCAACCATCAAAGAACCCGCGTCGTCGACGGAGCCCGCGAGAATGAACCGACCACCCGAAACGGTTCCTTCTGAACGACGGATGTCCGCGCTTCGAATCGTCTCCATGCCATTCGGAACCGGAACGTCAGACTCAAGCAGCATCGCATCGTGCGAGCAGCCAAGGAGCACGGTCACCGCCGCGAAAGCGCTGGCGACTGTGACGGGGCGAGAGAAACGATTACGTCGCATGCGCGAAGGATACCGCGTGCGCGAGGCTCGCTGTACGCGATGAAGCGATGACGCCACGAAGCTATGAAGCCACGAAGCGGTGAAGCCGCGAAGCGATGAAGCCAGGCGCGCGGAAGCGACTCAGCGTGCGGCGAGCACCGCTTCTGCGGCGAGGCGGCCTGACCGCATCGCGCCGTTGATCGACGCATCTTCGAGATGGTCACCCGCGAGGTACATGTGCTTCGGAAGCGCTGTTCCACGCGCTTGATGACCACGCGCGACGTCTTGCGGCCATTGCCGAGGAATAGCGTGGCGAATGCGCTGCGCCGCGAGCAACTCCCAACCCTCGGTCGCGTCGCGGCCGAGGATTTCACGCAGCGTGCGTTGCATGTCGGCCGCGATA
>JBJOHQ010000187.1:0-4477 GCA_046047595.1 Planctomycetota bacterium
TGCCTTCGATGGCGATGGTGGCGTGTCACTCGCAGGTCTCGCGGGATTCACGCGACACGACCCCGTGAGTTTCGCGTTCTGGATCAAGCCGAGTGAACGCAACGCGCGCGCGGCGCTCGTACATACCGCGGGCTTTTACACGAACGACGCCGACGGATCTGGCCTTGAACTCTTGATCGCTGATGGCCGACTTCGCTGGAGTGTGATTCATCTCTGGCCGGGAAGCGCCGCCAGTATTGAGATGAGCGAAGAACTTCCCGTTGGCGCATGGACGCATGTCGTTGCGACGTACGACGGACTCTCGCGCGCCGAAGGTTTACGACTCTTCGTGAACGGACGAAGCGTGCGTACGAACGTCGTGCGCGATGCGCTCGAAGGAAACATCGCAGGCGCCACAATCGAAGTTGGTTCGCGTTCGCGCGACGCAGGTTTTCGCGGCGGAATGATCGATGAACTCGCCGTGTGGCGCGCAGCGCTTTCGCCAGCAGAAGCGGCGCTCGCTGCTTGTGTTTCGCCTGACGAATCTGCGACTCTCGCGCATGTCACTGCGCGCGCAACCGCGGAAGCAACTGCATCGCTGCGCGCCGCACAGCACGCACTCGCCGCGCATCTCGACACGCTTCCAGCGTTCATGACGATGCGCGACTCGCCGTTTGCGCCGCCGACTTTTGTCTTGAAGCGCGGCGCGTACGACCAACCAGATCGCTCGCAAGAAGTCACCGCAGGTGCAATTCAAGCGGTGTTGCCGCGGGAATTTTCGCAAAACGCCACGCGGCTCGATCTTGCGCGATGGCTTGTTGATCCAGCAAATCCGCTTGCGGCGCGCGTCGAAGTGAATCGACTGTGGACGCAAGTCTTTGGTCGCGGACTCGTCGAGACAGCGGAGAATTTCGGCGTCAACGGCAGCGCGCCAACGCATCCTGAAGTACTCGATCTTCTCGCGCATGATTTCGCGCGCGGCACGGCATCGACTGCTGCATGGGATACGCGCGCACTCTTACGTCGACTTGTCTTGAGCGCGACGTTTCGACAGAGTTCTGCGACAAGCGATGCAAAGCGTGCGCGCGATCCACGCAACGAGCTCCTCGCGCGCGGACCAAGTGTGCGATTGAGCGCCGAGCAGTTGCGCGATAGCACGCTCTTTTCCTCAGGCCTTCTTGTTGAAAAACTCGGCGGCCCAAGTGTGAAACCATGGCAACAACCAGGACTCGTTGCTGAGGCCGGCGGCCCCGGCGGATACACGCCCGACACAGGCGACGCTGCGCATCGACGAAGTCTCTACACCTATCGAAAGCGCACTGTTCCGCCACCAACGATGCTCGCGTTCGATGCTGGCTCGCGCGAAGCGTGCATGCCGCGCCGATCTTCCACGAATACGCCGCTGCAAGCGCTCGCGATCATGAACGATCCTGTGTTTACCGAGTGCGCGCAAGCACTTGCGAATCGCGTGATGCATGAGATTGGCGATGCTGAAGAGTTGCGCGATGCGCGCATCACGCGGGCCTTCCGTTTGGCGTGCGGTCGTGCGCCAAACACCGTGGAACTCGATGCGTTGCGCACACTCGTTGCTGAGCGCGTCGCGAGCGGCGAACAAGATGAACGCGCCGCACTCGCGCTCGCAACCACGACCATTTTCGCAAGCGATTCTTTGGTGATGTCGCGATGAAAGACGAACACAACACATCATCACACGCGTCAACACACGCGCCAACACACGCGCCATCCGCTCCGCGCGACACGCTGCCGACCTACGACGATTTACTCCGACCTTCGCGTCGACATTTCCTCGGAGCGTCGGCACTCGGACTCGGCGCTGCAGCACTCAGTGACATCGTCGGCGCAACGCTTGGTGCAAAACTTGGTGCAAAACTTGGCGGACGCACCGCACACGCCGCGCTCGGCGACGTCGCAGATACGAGCGCGAGTGCGGGCGTTTCGCAAAATCCGCAGGCCGCAACGCCATCTCTTGCTGCACCACATGCCCTCCACCATGCACCGCGCGCGAAGCGCGTGATTTATCTCTTCCAATCGGGCGGCCCGTCGCATCTCGAAACGCTCGATCCAAAGCCGCGTTTGCGTGACATGCACGGTCAACCGCTTCCTGAGAGCGTGCGTGCAGGACAGCGACTCACGGGAATGAGCGGATATCAAGCGGTTTTGCCGATCGCGGGCAGCTTCACCGGTGCGAAGCGCTACGGCCGCGCGGGGATCGAATTGGGCGACGTGCTGCCCTTCACCGCGAAGATCGCCGACGACATCTGCGTTGTGCGCGGCATGCACACCGAAGCGATCAACCACGATCCCGCGATCACGTTCTTCTGTTCGGGCCATCAAATTGCGGGCCGTCCTTCGATGGGCGCGTGGATGAGTTACGGACTCGGCTCGATGAACCGTGACTTGCCGAGTTTCATCGTGCTCGTTTCGAAAGATGCGTCGCGCGATCAGCCGCTCTACGCACGATTGTGGGGCTCGGGATTTTTGCCAAGCGAACATCAAGGTGTGCAGTTTCGCTCGGGAAAAGAGCCAGTTCTTGCGCTTTCGAACCCGGAGGGTGTTTCGCCACACGCGCGCCGCGCGATGCTCGACACGCTTGCCGCGATGTCGCGTGATGCGCTGAAGCGCGAGGGCGATTTCGAGATCGACGCGCGCATCGCGCAAGCCGAGATGGCCTATCGCATGCAGGCAAGCGTGCCTGAAGCGAGCGATCTCTCGGGCGAATCCGATGAAACCTTCGAGTTGTACGGGCCTGGCTCACGCGACTCTGGCACGTTCGCGGCGAATTGTTTGCTCGCGCGACGACTCGTCGAACGCGGCGTGCGATTCGTTCAACTCTTTCATCAAGGTTGGGATCAGCACGGCGGCTTGCCTGGAGGTTTGTCGCATCAATGTCGGCAGACCGATCAAGCGTCAGCGGCGCTTGTGCTCGATCTCAAGCGACGCGGCTTGCTCGAAGACACGTTGGTCGTGTGGGGCGGCGAGTTTGGCCGCACGGCGTACTGCCAAGGGCAGATGACCGCCGACAACTATGGTCGCGATCATCATCCGCGCGCGTTCTCGATTTGGATGGCAGGCGGCGGCGTGAATGCGGGCCACGTCCACGGCGCAACAGACGACTTTGGCTACAACGTGGTCGACGGCGGCGTCCACGTGCACGACCTCCACGCGACGATCCTGCATCTCTTGGGCGTCGATCACGAGCGCCTGACCTTCCGCTACCAAGGCCGGCACTACCGACTCACCGACATCGCGGGCAAAGTCGTGCCCGGCGTGTTGGCGTAGGCCCTGCGGTGCACGACACCGTCTCGGGATACGCTGCGCGCGGTGACTCTCTTCGGTGCGCACACCCCCGCTCTCGATGCTCCACTCGTCGTCGTTGCCGTCGAGCGCGCGGTCGACCGCTCACCGGATGGCCTCACCTACGCGCTCCCGCCGAAACTCGCCGACCTGCCCGAAGGCGCGCGCGTCGAAGTCCCGCTCGGTCGCGGCGAAACGCCAACCGCGGGTTGGATCGTCGAACGCCTTCCCGCGGGCGAAACGAACGGCATCCCGCGCGAGAAGATCAAACACGTCCTCGCGCAAGACGAGTCGGGCGTCGTACTCCCCGGCGAACTCATCCAGTTCGCCCGCTGGATGAGCGCCTACTACGCCTGCCCGATCGGAATGACGCTCGCGTCGATCCTTCCCGCCGCGGTTCGGAAAGCCATCGGTCGCGTTGAGCGGACGCTTGTCGACTTCGCTCCAGCGCTGGATGACCCTGCCGCGCGCGCCGCGCTTCCGAAGATCACGAAACGCCAAGAACACGCGCTCTCGGTGCTCGCAACCCTCACGCGACCGATCGAAATCGGCGACCTCGCGCGCGAGGCCGGCTACTCCTCAAACGAGCCCCTCAAGCGGCTCGTCGCGTCGGGTCACCTCGTCGCCGTCAAGAAGACCGCGGTCGAAGCAGGCTTCATCGCCCGCTCGGGGAACGTAGCTCCCGCGCCGCAACCAACACCCGAGCAAAAGTCGGCAATCGACGCGATCACACGCGATCTCGGCTCGTTTAAACAGCATCTTGTCTTTGGCGTGACGGGCTCCGGAAAGACGGAAATCTATATCCGCGCGATCGAAAACTGCCTCGCGACGGGGAAGAAGGCGATCCTCCTCGTCCCTGAAATCTCGCTGACGCCACAGACCGTTGGCCGGATCGCGGCGCGCCTCAAGGACGCGAAGGTCGCGGTCCTTCACTCAGGTCTCACCGAAGCGCAGCGCAATCAGCAGTGGACGCTGCTTGCGGAAGGCGGGTCAGAAGATGGGGCGGAAGGTGGCACGCACGGTGGCGCTGATGTGGTCGTCGGCGCGCGCAGCGCGATCTTTGCCCCGATTCCCGACGGCACACTCGGCCTCATCGTCGTCGACGAGGAACACGAGCCTGGCTACAAGCAGGACTCCGCGCCGCGCTACCACGGCCGCGACGCCGCGATTCGCCGCGCGCAAA
>JBJOHQ010000188.1:0-8409 GCA_046047595.1 Planctomycetota bacterium
GAATTGCGCGTCGGCGCGGTCAGAACAAGAGTGCGTGACCCGCGAAGACTTCGATCGGCTCCGACATCGCCCACTCGCAGGCGAGTGCGCGTTCGTCGTGCGTTGGAAGCAGGATGAAATGCGCGCGTTTGCCCACTTCGATCGAGCCAGTTTCGTGCTCGATGCCGAGGACGCACGCGGCATTGAAGGTCGCGGCAGTGATCGCTTCGGCGGGCGTAAGTCCGCAGAAACGCGCGGCGAGCGCAATGATCAACGGCATTGAGACGATCGGGCTCGAACCTGGATTACAGTTGGTTGCGATCGCGACAGAAGCGCCTTCGTCGATGAGCAAGCGACCGTTTGCGTAGCGTCCATCGAGCGTCAATCCGCAACCTGGCAGAAGGACCGCTGTCGATTGTGATCGCGCGACGCGCATGAGTCCCTCGCGCGATGTTGCCTCGAGGTGATCGACGCTGCGAGCGCCCATTTCTAACGCGGTTTCGAGGAATCCAAGTTCGTTGAATTGATCGACGTGAACGCGCAGTGGGCAACCGAGCGCCTGCGCGCGTTCGAAGAGCCGCCTCGTCCACGCCGGACTCCACGCACCTTTCTCGCAATAGGCGTCGCATGCGATCGGCCCAAACTCCGCGACAACTTCAGGCAACAATTCTTCGATCACGCGCGTGCAATACGCGGTTTCGTCGCCGTCGATCGCGTGCGCGCCGAGAAATGTCGGCACGAAAAAGCCGTCGCCGTCGTGCTCTGCGTTGTTTCCGTGTGCGCGCACCGCTCTCAGCATTTCGAGCTCCGTCACGCGATCGAGGCCGTAGCCTGACTTCACTTCGATCGCGAGGCTGCCGCGGCGGCGCATCTCATCAGCGCGGCGCGTGAGGATACGAAGGAGTCCTTCACCGAGCGGATCATTCGCAAACGCGTCGCGCGTGGCGCGCACGGTGGACATGATGCCTCCGCCGCGCGCAAGAATGTCGAGGTAGGGGACTCCCGCGAGTCGCTCGGCCACTTCCGCGTATCGATTGCCGCCCCAACACGCATGTGTATGGCAATCGACGAATGCAGGCATCAAGACGCGTCCCTGCGAGTCGCACCGCGCTGCCTTGATATCCGCGGGTGGATCGCCCGCACCAACCGCTGCGATGCGGCCGTTGAGCGTATGAACGTAGCCACGCTCGATGACGCCGAGTTCGCGCATGGCATGTCCACGGCGTGGACCAGCACTGTTCAACGAATCGCCGCGCGCCGACTGTTGCGCAAGCGTGAGAATGCGAGCGTTTGTGAAGAGAACCTCGGACGCCATGCGGCGATTGTCGCAGATTCGGGGCAATCGGCTACCGTGCTGCAGTTGTTGTCGGTGGAACCGTTGTTCGCATGGTTGCTGTTCGTTTGATAGTCCTTCGCACCCGTCCGTGAGGTCTCCGATGGAACTGATTCTCGTTCGTCACGCCAAGGCATTCGACCGCGACCAATCGGCGTGGCCCGATGACAGCCGGCGCCCGCTCACGGCAGAGGGGCGCGAACAGTTCGCGCGCTTTGCCAAGCGATTGCGACGACTCGTCCCAAGTGTTGATCTTGTCGAGTCGAGCGGATTTGTTCGCGCGTGGCAAACGGCGATGTTGCTCGAAGAACACGCGCGATGGCCGAAGCCCGCGCGACTCGAACGCCTCGAGGCGCGAGACAGCGCGCAAGACGAAGCGGCGCAACTCAGCGCAATGCTGCGAACGGTTGCTGCACTGCGCGCGATACCCGTCGTTGTGTGGGTTGGTCACGAGCCTTCGCTCTCACGCTTCGCATCGCTCCTGCTCGCAGGATCGGCCGATGCGATTGCGATCGACTTTCGCAAGGGCGCAGCACTATCGCTTGAAATCGAGTCAAGCCGCGAGCGCGACGATCTTCCGCGCGCGAAGATTCGTTGGATGCTGACGCCAAACGTCGTACGACGTCTTACGAAGCGATAGTCGGTGCGTGCACGGCCAGCGCCTTTCGCTCACGCGATCAGCGCGTCGAGTTCACGCTGATCCTTCGCGAAGGTGTAGAGCTTGTCGATCTTCATCATCGTGAAGAGTTGCATCAGATCCTTCGGGGTACCGTAGAGAATTGGCTTGCCGCCAGCTGCGTGCGCTTTGTGCCGAAGCGCGATGCAGATGCCAAGGCCCATCGAGCTCATGAACGTCACCGACTGCAAGTCGACGATGAAGCACTTCAGCGACTTCCCCGCATCACGAAGATACGGATCGACCTCTTGACTGATCAGCGGCGATTCGCGCTGACCGATCTGCGGTCCGAGGAACTTGACGTAGAGGAGACCTGGCTTCGTCTGAATCTCGACGAGGGTCGTCTTCTTGGTGGCAGGGAGGGAACTCATGTGGCAAATCCTTCTGAGAGGGCCCGCATCCTACATAGTTGAGGGACGGATGCTGTGAGGTTGCGAGTCGGCGGTGGGAGCCGCGATTCTTCGCGTCACATCGGTGCGGCTTCGGTTTCCGTCGCGGTCGATGACGGTTCGGCAGACGGGCTTGTTTCGGCACTTTCGGGGACTTTGTCGGGGGCGTTGGTTGGAGCCTGCTCCGGCGGGACGACGGCGGGGGCGGGTTCCGGTTCGCGCTTCGTACGCGCGATAGGAAAGCCGTAGATCACGATATCTGCCGCACCGCGATCTTCTTCGCGCAATGCGCGGCTTGAGGCGTCGATCACGGTGATCGTCAGCACGCGGTCGCTCGGTCGTCGCGCTTCGTACTGCAACACAGTGCCGCCATCACGCTCGATGTGGAAACAACCGGCGCAGAGGACGACCTTCGGCGCGCCGTGCTTACGTGCGCGTGCCGCGCTTGCTCCCATCGTTCCGTCCCAAACGGACTGCGAGAGAAAGATGTTCGCGAGCCGTTCGCGCGTCGCGGTGGGGTCCGAGTCATCCGCGGGCGACATGATTTCGACAAAGCGATCGAAGTACGCGTTCCATCGTTCGTTCCAATCGCCGGCCAACAGATCGTTGCGCTCGGTGATTGGAAGATCGAAATCAGCGCGATCATCGGCGGACTTCGTGCGCATCGCCTCGTGACCGATCGCACGGGCCTCGCGCACCGCGTCGCGCGGCGCGTTTGCGGCAATCACGGGCGAATCGGTGTCGCGCGCGGCATCAATCATGGGTTGAAAGAACGGAACCCACGTGTCTTTCCCAGCCCAGTTGCGGCTCTCAGTTCCATCGATGAAGGTGTCGACGGCGATCTCTCCACGCAGGTAGCGATCGAGCAGTGGCTGTTCGTTGCGTTCGAGGTGTTCAAGCGCGAGTGCGGTGCCGGGATAGCCGGCAGCGAGGTCTTCGAACACTGCAAGTTGCACAGCGTGCGCGACAGGATCGTCGTGCCGCTCACCAATGAACGTGCAATCGGCCCATGAAGCGGCAGCCATCACGTCGGCCCAGCCAAGCGAACGCCCCGTTGAACCCTCGAACATCGCAAGACTTCGTGGTGCGGCGGGCTCCGCGGGCACGATCGCGCCGCTTGGGTCGGTGAGATTTGGATCGCCTTTGAAGTACCGCGAGCAGCCCGCGAGTGGAAGCGAAGCAGCCACTGAAAGCGCAACGAATGCGAAGAAACAGTGTGCTGACGAGCGGGCGCGATCGAGCATTTGAGCGAGTGTACCGCTGAGCGCTCTTCGAAGTTTGCCTCGAGAAAGAGCGCGAATCGACGGATCTTGGCTTGCGACGGCGTGAGTTCGGGCGCACACTCACGAAATGCTCCTTTCGTTTGTGATCGCACTTCTCCCGACGAATCTTCTCCTGACGAATCTCCTTTTGGGCGCGGCTGCGGATTCTCCTGTCGTTGTGGCGCAGTCAAGTGCGCTCGCGGCACGGGCGGACGCCAGTGTGCCGGCGTTGTCGACCGCGTCGACCCTCTCGACGGCGTCTGCCGAGCCGCCGTACTTTCACGACGGTCGCTCCGTCGTTCGCGCAACAGTTCGAACAACCCGTGAACTCCGCACGGTGCTCGCCATCGCATCGGATCTTCTCACGCATCGCGTTGACATTGGTCCCGTGGACTTCATCGTGGATGCGAAGGGCCGCGCGGCGCTCGCGTCCAGCGGCGTCGCCTTTGAAGTACTTGTCGACGATCTTGGTCCGCTCCTCCGTGCGGAGTACGCAGCGCGCGGGCCGCGTGGTGAGTTTCGCCCAGGTGGGCAAAACGGGGGACAAGACGGCGCAGACGGCGGTGTCGCGGGCGACGACTTCTTTACGAACTTCCGCACGCTCGCCGAGATTGAAGCAAAACTCGATGAGCTTGCCGCCGCAAGACCCGATCTCGTGACGCCGATCACGCTCGGCACTTCGCTCGAAGGCCGCACGATTCGCGGAATTCGCATCACGAAAGCACCAGCAGGAAGCCCTGGCATCCTTTTCAACGCGACGCAGCATGCGCGCGAATGGGGCGCGACGACGGCTGTCTCATACATCGCGGCTGAACTCGTTACCCAGTACGGCGTGGATCCGCGCGTGACGGCGCTGCTCGATCGCGCGTGGGTCGATGTTGTTCCGGTGTGCAATCCCGATGGTTACGTCTACACGTGGACGACGAACCGCTTGTGGCGCAAGAATCGTCGCAACAACGGCGATGGCACGTTCGGTGTCGATCTCAATCGAAACTGGGCGTTTCAATGGGGCGGTGGGGGCGCGAGCACGCTGCCATCCGATGAAACGTATCGCGGCCCTTCGGCGTTCAGCGAGCCAGAAAGTGCGGCGTTGCGCGACTACTTCGTACGCGAAACATCACTTGCCGGCCACATCGATTTTCACGCATACAGCCAACTGATTCTCTCGCCGTGGGGTTACACGACCACGCTTCCTTCGAACAACGCAGCGTTTCTCGCGCTTGGAAGTGAAATGCGCGAATCGATTGCGCGCACAACAGGCGCGAGTTACATCGCAGGTCCAATCGCAACGACGCTCTACATCGCGAGCGGAAGTTCGGTGGATCACGCCTACGGTGCGCACGGCGTGTCGAGTTTCACGATCGAAGTGCGTGACACGGGTTCGTATGGATTCGTGATGCCTGCGAGTGAAATTCTGCCGAACGCGCGCGAGAACTTCGCGGCGGCGCTCGATCTGGCGGATGCGACCGTTGATGGCGCGGTACTGCGACTGCCCTCGGGCGCACCGGCGACACTTGAATACGACGGCTTCCGCACGATCACGATTGAGGCGCGCGCGATGCGCGGTGCGCTCGCGGCGAATCCGGTGACGCTCCACGCGCGGATTGGTTCAAGCGGGGCATTCACGCCGATCACGGCGACCGCGGGAGTCGCGGGCAGTTTCACAGCGGACCTTCCATTCGATGCGTGCGGCGCAACGATCGAGTGGTTCGTGACAGGAGCGACGACGGTGGGAACCGCGCGATTGCCACGCGCACCTCTCGCCACATTCAGCACAACGCTCGTCGAAACGAACGTCGCCTTCGAAGACACGTTCGACACGAACCTTGATTGGACTGTTGGCGCGCCGACCGACACCGCAACGGGTGGAATTTGGACGCGCGTTGATCCCGTAGGAACGGCGGCGCAACCTGAGAATGACTCGGTTGACACTGGATCGTTTTGCTTTGTCACGGGACAAGGTGCAGTCGGCGGCGCGGTTGGTGCAGCCGACGTGGACGGCGGCACAACGACTCTGACTTCGCCTGCGCTCGCGGTGCCGAGCGCCAACGCGAGCATCGTCTACCGACGGTGGTACTCGAACAACACGGGCGCCTCGCCGAACGCAGACTCCATGCCGATTTCGATTTCTGCGAACGGCGGTCCATTTGTACAACTCGAACTCGTCAGCGAGAACGCGAACGCGTGGGTCGAGAAATCGTTCCGCATCGCGGACGTTGCGCCCGGCGCGACAAACGTGCGTCTCCGCTTCGAGGCTCGCGACCTCGGCGCGGGCTCTGTGGTGGAGGCGGGCGTCGATCATGTTCGCATCCTTGCGACGGAGTGCCCTGTGATTCCTGGTGATCTTGATCGCGATGGCGATGTGGATGCTGCGGATCTGGCGCTTCTCCTTTCAACGTGGGGGGAACCCTCTGCGGATATCAACGGGGACGGAACGACCGACGCTGCTGACCTCACGATTTTGCTCGGCGCGTGGTCTTGAGCTGCGTGGAGTTGAGCTGCGTGGAGTTGAGCTGCTCGGCGCGTGGAGTGAAGTTGGTCTGTGCGGGTTGTGAGGTTTCGACGCGCGCGACCGCGTGATTGTCGCCGCGGACCGTTGGATCGCCGCCGCATTCGAGGCAGACTCCTCGCGCGGCATGAGGAACGCTCTCCAATCAGTTCAACGACGACTGCAGCAAGCAATCTGCGCCCCAACTCAATGGCGCACGCGCGCTGAGTTTTCGGCGTTTGCGCGCACTTTGGTCGTTGCCCCCGTCGCGGCACTCGTCATCCTCTGGTCGACGCTCGTTGCGATGGCGCCCGCCGCGCACGCGCAATCATGCGATCTCTACGCGACCGACTTCGGTCTCTTCAGCGGACCTCCTGATCTGACAGACGGCGAGTTTCGCGTGCGTTGGTGTCTCAACGGTGCGACCGTGACTGGCTCGAATTTCTGCCCAACCGGAAACGCGCTGAAACTCGATGCATCGAGTGAAGATCCGATCATTCTTGTCGCAACAGGCGCGGCGAACTGTTCCGCGATTGAGGTGTCTTTCAAGTACGCGCAGTTTGCGGCCTCTTCAACGGTCGTGAAGTACGCACTCACCAACGCGACCACAGTGTCGTGCAGTGCTTCCACCACGCTGACGCTCGGCGCGCTCACGGCGACTGGTGGTACATGCACGACCTTCTCGGCGACGATTCCGCTCGGGACGTCGGATGGCGTCTACCTGCGGCTCGATCACGGCGCGAACACGAACGCCATCACGATTGACGATCTCGTCATTCGTCGCGTGGGATGCTGCACAACTGGCCACGATTGCTGCGAAGCGGGAGTGGCCGGCTGCGCGGACGCAGCGATTGCAGCGTGCGTGTGCGCACAAGATCCGTTCTGTTGCGAGTCTCAGTGGGACGCGCAGTGCGTTGCCGAGGTCACGCAGTTTGGCTGCGGAACATGCAACGGTGGAGGCGGCGGCGGCGCGTGCCTCGTCGGCTTCGCTCTTGACTTTGGAACGCTCTACTCGGGCGGCTCGATTTGCACGAAGTTTCCAGCGGTTTTCGAGCGCTGCGAAGGCGCCGCGCCGTTCCTGACTTCGAGCCTCGGCTGCGCAGGATCAGGCGACATGGCGATGCGATTTTCGCAAGGATATCCATACTCTGCTGCGATCACGAAGTGCGTTTCACTCGCCACGTTCAAGGCGCCCGCACTTGCGTTCAGTTATTCGAAAGAGACCGGCACGCTCGGTCCGCGCATCGACATCTCGCTCGATGGCACAACGTGGGTGAACGCTTGGACCGCCGCAATTTCGTTCGCTGGTCCGTGTCAGTCGCTCCTCCTCGATCTTTCGCCCATCGCGAGTGAACCCGCCGTTTGGTTCCGATTCTCGAGCGGCGCGAGTACTGCAAATCTCGCGGTCTTCGATGATCTCGCCATTGTGGAAGCACCTCCAACGACACACGGATGTTGCGAAGTTGGTGGGCCAAGTTGCGACGACGCGAAGACAAGCGCGTGTACCTGCGCGATCGACAATTACTGCTGTGAAACCGAATGGGACACGTTGTGCGCAGCCATCGCGACTGCGTACTGCGGCGCAGCGTGCCCCGATCTTCCGGTCTGTGGTTCACCGACGACTGGCGCGTGCAATGAAGTCCACGCAACTCCCGCGTGCGCCGATGCGGAGTGCTGCAACACGGTCTGCGATCTCGATCCCTATTGCTGCGAAACCGAGTGGGACGCGATGTGCGTCAAAGAGGCCGCCGCTCTTTGCGCGCGATCTGCCGACATCGACGGCGATGGTGTCATCGGCGCGATCGATCTCGCGATCGTGCTTTCTCACTGGGGCGAGGCGTATATGCCTGCGGATCTCGATGGAAACGGCACAGTCGGCGCGGAAGATCTCGCGGCGGTGCTCTCGGCGTGGAGTTCGTGATGCGCGCAGCGACGGCCGGGGATCCAGGCGCGGCGATCCGTCAGACAGAATCTAGTGGTCGCGTGCGACGACACGATCCGCGAGTTCGATGAGAAGTTCGCGCGCACCGATTCGGCGCGTCGTGGGGAGCCCTCGCTTCGCAGCCTCCACGAGTTCGACAGCATGCATGCGTGCCTGATCGATCGCGCCTGATGCGGTGAGCGCGGCACGTAACATCGCGCCATCTTTCGCGTCGATCGCATCAAGCGCCGCCGTGCGCGCGGCACCGCTTGTACTGCGAATGTGAAGAATCATTGGCAGCGTGAGTTTCCCCTTTTCGAGGTCGCGGCCGATGGATTTGCCAACAGTCGCTTCGTCGCCC
>JBJOHQ010000189.1:0-3246 GCA_046047595.1 Planctomycetota bacterium
TCAGCGACACCGCGCCGGCGAGCGTGGCCGCGAGCGGCTGTGCGCCGCCCATGCCGCCGAGTCCAGCGGTCAGGATCCAGCGCCCGCGCCAGTCGCCGCCGAAGTGCTGGCGCCCCGCCTCGCCGAAGGTCTCGTAGGTTCCCTGCACGATGCCCTGGCTGCCGATGTAGATCCACGAGCCCGCGGTCATCTGCCCGAACATCATCAGGCCCTTCGCGGCGAGTTCGTCGAACTTCGCCTGCGTCGCCCAGTGCGGCACAAGATTCGAGTTTGCAATCAAAACGCGCGGCGAATCTTTCGTCGTGCGCACGATGCCGACGGGCTTCCCGCTTTGCACGAGCAGCGTTTCGTCAGGCGCGAGCTTCTTCAGACTCGCGATGATTGCGTCGAAACACTCCCAGTTGCGCGCGGCTTGGCCGCGACCGCCGTACACAACGAGATTCTCTGGACGCTCGGCGACCTCAGGGTCGAGGTTGTTCATCAACATGCGCATCGCGGCTTCAGCGGCCCACGATGAGCACGTGCGTTCGTTGCCGCGCGGCGCGCGAATGATGCGAGCTGTGGAAGTTTCGCTGGGAGTCGCCATCGTCATGGCGGCGAGTGTAGCCCGACGCGCGGTTCCTTACGAAACGGAAAACGCGCCTGATGCGATCAGCACTTCAAGCGCACGAATATCGGGGCTTGGTGCTCGGTCGCGGTCGAGTTTCTTCACCTGCGAACGCACGACTGCATGCGCCTTCTCAACGCCCACGCCCGATTTCAACGGTCGATGCGCTTCGATCGCTTCGGCCATCACGAGCAGTTCGATCGCGATCACCGAACGCAAGAGCGACACACAGCGCGTCGCCTTGAGGGCGCTCGTCGCGCCCATGCTGTTGTAGTCCTCGATGCCCGCGCTCGTCGGAATGTTCGTGACGCTCGCAGGGTTTGAGAGCGTTGCGATTTCATTCACGCACGCCGCCGCCGCGTACTGCGGAATCATCAGGCCCGAATCAACGCCAGGGTCGGTCGCGAGATAGGGCTTCAGTCCGACGAAGTGATCGAAGCCCGACACAACCCAGAACGTGCGGCGCTCGGAAATGCCCGCAACATGCGAACACGCAATCGCGAGAAGATCGAGCGCGATCGCGAGCGGCATGCCGTGGAAATTTCCACCAGACACGATGTCGCCCGCGCCCGCGGTTTCGCCGGCGAACACCAGCGGATTGTCGGTGACGGCGCCGAGTTCGCGCGCGACCGCGCCTTCGACGTAACGGAACGCATCGAGCGCCGCACCAAGCACCTGCGGCATTGCGCGCAGCGAGTAGGGGTCTTGGACGCGTGGGTCGTTCTCCGCGTGCGAGGGAAGAATCGTGCTCCCCGCGAGCAGTCCGCGGAGCCGCGCGGCGACTTCGATTTGTCCAGGCTGTCGGCGCGCGTCGTGAATGCGCGCATCGAGAAACGCGTCGGTCGCTTTCGCGGCGTCGATCGACATCGCCGCAGCCGCGATCGCTGCATCAAACGCGTTGTGAAAATCGTGGCAAAGAAGCGCGCCCGTCGCGCACATCAAGTGCGTGCCATTGAGAAGCGCGAGGCCTTCCTTCTCCTCAAGTTCAAGCGGTGGGAAGCCGTAACTCTTCGTGACCCACGCGGCGGGCTCAATCGTGCCGCCGTTTGGTCCTGGGTGTTTGCCGCCGCCCTTGCCGTCATGCCAACATTCGCCTTCACCAAGAAGCACCAGCGCCGCATGCGCGAGAGGCGCGAGATCGCCTGACGCGCCCACCGAACCGCGCGAGGGAATCGCTGGATCGACGTGCGCGTTGATGAGATCAATGATGCGCTCGAGCGTTTCGATGCGGATACCCGACTTGCCGCGCGCGAGGCTCGCCGCGAGTACGACCATCAGCGCGCGTGAGGTTTCGCGCGGAAGCGGTTCGCCGACACCCGCCGCGTGCGAACGAATGATGTTCCGCTGCAACTCGCACGCACGCTCGTGCGGAATACGCACGCGCGACAAACTCCCGAAACCAGTGTTGAGCCCGTACACGGCCTTTCCACTTTGCAGCGCCGTGTTGACAACCGCGCGCGAACGGATCACCGCTTCGCGGGCAGCGGGAGCGAGCGCGAGACGAATCGGTGCGGAAATCGACGCGCGCGCAACGCGAGCAACATCGCGAATCGAGAGCGGCGAGCCGTCGAGGACCACGACGTCGGTGGAGGCAGGTTGGCCGAAGGAAGCAGCAGATGGCAGGGACATATGAAAGCCGTTCGAGCGCAATCGCGGAAGCGGGCGAGCATCGTGGGAAGCGCGACCGAGTCAGGTGGGAAAGGTCGGAAATATACGGATTCCGAAAGGCGATTTCGGTTGAAGGTGGTGTTGAGATCTTCGGAATCTGCCGCGGTATTCCCGCGAGGAGTCGGTCGCGCCCTTGCGGAGTTTCGTCGCGCGGCGCACAATCGACGTATGTCGCTCGACCGAGCTGCCCCCAACAACACCGTCACCCAAGATCGTCCCGTTCTGCGTGCTTTCGCGCTCCCCGTCGGGATCGTGGCGGCCGTGTTCCTCTTCGCGGCGGTTGTTCCGTTTTGGACGAGTTTGCGCGGGGTCGCCGGACCGACCGTGATGGATAGTGAGCGGCCGTTGTTCGCCGCGCTCGCCACGCTGCTCGCCTTCGCGGGCGCGACGGTGGTCGCGATCGTCGTCGCGCGCATCGTCAACGCCGTCGTCGGAACGTTCGTCCTCGGTTGCGGTGTTGCATATCTCGCGATGCGCGGAGGTGCCGCGCCTGATCTCGTCTTCGGTGCGAGCAATCTCACCTTTATGGCCATCGAGTGTGGCGTTTGGGCCGCACTCGTCGGCGCAGCTTCGTGGGCGATTTACCACTTCGGTGGTCGGCTTCCTGACTACCCGTTGACAGGTGAAGACGAAGTCGACTCCGCAACCGGTCCGATGGCGCGACGCGCGTGGTTCGCGGGTGCGGCGGCGGTAGGTGTCGCGTGGCTCGCAGCGGTCACCGACACGAAGGGTCAAGCCATCGGCGCGGCAACGCTCGGCGCGTTCGTGGCAGGATTCATCGCGCGCGCCATCGCGCGGTCAACGCAGCCAGTCTTTGTTGCAACGGCAACCGTCGTCGCCTTCGCCGCAGCGTTGGGCTACATCGCCTTCGCCGTACAAGGTGACCTTTCCGTCGGGTTGATCGACGGCAGTTTCCCGCGCCTTTTGCGCATCATGCCGATTGATGCGGCGGCTGGCGCGCTCGTCGGCAC